>JAJAZG010000234.1 GCA_026785865.1 Pseudanabaena sp. CAN_BIN31 | reverse complement strand
TCAGAGAAACTAAAACCATTTAATTTTTTAAGTGCTTCTAATCCTTGAAGCTTAAATCCATTGTTTACAAATTCATGCAAAGTGCTAGTGCGTTGTAGTCCATCGACAACTATATATTTCCCCTCTCTTGTTTGATTAACATAAAATGCTGGTATGGGAAAATTTAAAATAACTGACTCAATAAATTTACTTTGTTGGGTTCGTTCCCAAACAAGATTGCGCTGAAAATCAGGCTCAATAATTAGCTTGCCATTATCGTATTTTCGCATCAACTCAAAAACAGTTTGAGGGTCTTCACGAATATCAATATCTGCCTCAGTGGGATCGTAAGGATATAGCCCTTCTTCACCTTGATCTTCTTCCAAGGTGTCATCATCTGTTTCTATTACATAATCACTTTTTTCTATTACTGGTGTAATCATATACATCCCAAGATTTTAATCTGTATGCTTGTTGCATTATAGCTTATAGGTTTGGACAAGCTTTTTACTCCATAATTGCGTTCCTATTTAAAGAAATAAGCTGTTTGAATGTATCGTTGTCCAATTCGCTTAGCCAAGACTCATCGGCTCCGATGATCGCACCTGCGAGTTTCTTTTTGTCTTCGATCATTTGATCGATGCGTTCTTCTAGGGAGCCGATGGTGACGAATTTGTGGACAAAGACATTTTTCTTTTGCCCAATCCGAAAGGCGCGATCAGTGGCTTGATCCTCAACCGCAGGATTCCACCAGCGATCAAAGTGGAAGACATGATTTGCTTTGGTGAGGGTAATCCCTACGCCGCCAGCTTTGAGAGAGAGAATAAATACGGAAGGCTCAGTTTCTGGAGATTGGAACTCGGTAATCATCCGTTCGCGTTTATCACGGTTCGTGCCGCCGTGAATGTAGTAGGTGTTGTAATGCTGCGTTTGTCGGAAATATTTTTCGATGGCATCACCGATCTCGGTAAATTGCGTAAAGATTAACAGACTTTCACCTCCAAAAATTACTTCTTCAACCATCTCGGATAGACGACTGAGTTTGTGCGATCGCTCTGGTGTAAAGTCACTGCCATCTTGCAAAAATTGCCTCGGATGATTACAAATCTGTTTCAATTTTAAGAGGGTCGAAAGAATTAAACCCTTGCGTTGAATTCCTTCAACCTCTTGCAGTTTTTCTTCCACATCTCTAACTACAACTTCGTATAGCGAGGCTTGTTCTTTGGTGAGATTGGTATAGAGCTTTTGTTCGATTTTATCGGGCAGGTCTTTAATAATGGATTGATCGGTTTTCAATCGCCGCAAAATAAATGGCTCCACTAATTTCTTTAATACCCCTGCCTGAATCGGGTCATTGTTCTTTTGAATCGGTGTTTCAAAGGCTTTTTTAAACTGGGCTTCTTTACCTAAATAATTAGGGTTCAGGAAATTGAAAATAGACCAGAGATCCAATAAACGGTTTTCCACAGGTGTACCTGTGAGCGCGAGGCGATGCTTTGATTCTAGTTTGAGAATGGCTTTAGTCTGGGCTGCTTTCGGGTTTTTGATGTTTTGCGCTTCATCAATAACAATGCGATGCCAGTTCAACGCACTAAATAGAGCTTCATCTCTGCGAATTAGCGTAAAGGAAGTAATAATCAGATCGTAAGTTTGGCAAATATCCTCAAAAGCTTGAGCATCTTGAACGCGATCGCCACCATGATGGACAATAGCGCGTAAATGCGGCGCAAACTTCTCGATTTCCTTTTGCCAGTTGCCGACAACTGAAGTGGGTGCAATTAATAAAGTGGGCTTAAAGATAGAATTTTCAGGATTCGCAGTTTTCTTGCTTTTAGTCGTTTTAGTGGTTTTGGTAGATTTAGAACTTCCCGAATCGCCATTAATTACCGCTTTCTCATTCACCAGTCGCGCAATAATCTGCACAGTTTTGCCTAAACCCATATCATCGGCGAGACAACCATTCAAGCCAAGACTTTCCAGATATTGCAACCACGCCACACCGCGTCTCTGATATTCCCGCAAAGTTCCATTTAGTTGTGGTGGATTGTCAATTAGTTCAAACTGTTGCTTGTCCTGTAACTTCGCCATCATCGCCGCGAGGGTACTATCATGATCGACATCCAAATCTGGGTCGGATGCGGATAACTTCATGAAGTCCATCAGACTCATTTCGGTTTTCTCTTGTCCATGTTGTTGCCAAAATGTCAGCATCTCCTGCATTTTGTCAGGATCAAGTTCCATCCACTCACCCCGAAACTTGACTAAGGGTGATTTTGTGGCAATCAACTGTTCCCATTCTTTTACCGATATGGTTTCATCGCCGATCGCTAATTCATACTGATATTCCACAAGCTGATCAAATCCAAAATAGCTCTTGGCTTGAGTCTTGCTGCTGGTAGCTCTCTTCCCTGAAGCCTTTAGGCGCATTTTCGCGCGTCTGCGTCCGATTGGTGTCCACCAAGCAGGCACAACCACCTTATAGCCAGCATCTTCTAATATCCAAGCTGATTCCTTTAAAAATCCAAAAGCTTGATCGACATTAAGCGACATACCGATCGGGCGATCGGTTTCTAAGCCTTGCCAAATTTGATTGTAAATTCTGGCGGCATAGCCTAAATTTACTAATAATTCTTGTTCAAAGTTTTTACCAAACTGCTTTTCTGTCGCTTTTTTCTTTGCCGCCGTCATGCTCCAATATACTTCTAAAGGTAATTTGAGAGACGGGTCTTGTTTCGGTGAAACCTGAAATTGCAATTGCCAAGATTCTGATTCTTTTTGTGGTGCTTGCAACTGAAAGCAGAGATAAAATAGCGAATCAGATTGAATGCGATTAATTTTTTGTCGCCATCCTTGCCATTTCTGAAACTGTTCTAAAGCCTTAATGCTGCTAGAAATATGCTTAGCGAGTTCTTTCTCATTAAAATCCAGACATTGCTGCAACAACGAATCGGATACTTTTCCCGAAAACTGGGCGGTGGTTGGAGTATGGGTAAGAATACTATTCAGGACAGATTCTGAAAAATGACGCAACAAAGTTTCGGAATCAAAAAATTCAGCTTGAGATTTTAGAGGTTCACTAAAGCCTGAGACACAGGCTAGGGGCATATATTCTACATATTGCGCTAATTCTGTTTCGTATTTCTCAGAAACGATTTCCCATGCGGGGTAAATCTCAAATCGATGACTTGCAATCACCGCTTTCTTAGTTTTGGTTGTAGTTTTCGATGCTTGAACAACCAACTCGCGATATTTAAAAGCAGGAATATATTGATCTTTGAGAATGATTTGTTTAAAGGCTTGGCTGTAGTGATACCAAAACAATAAATCCGATCCCAGTTGTACTTCGGCAAAATTATTGATGGCAATGAAATGTAGATCATTCAGCAACTTGACAATATTAATCGCCCGTTGATAATGAAAGGTACTAATTTTAATCGAAGTCGTGACTTGATAGCAGTCAATTTGCCAATGCTGTAGATCGAAGCTTTCGGGAAGTTCAATTTCTAAATATCGCGCTAGTTCCAAAGATGGTAAAGGCTGTTCATTACTAGTCGGCAATAGAAAATATTTAGGGAAAATAATTTGTTCTTGATTAGCACTGCGAGCATATTTTGCATCTGGCTCCTGCAAAAGTTCATCTTTAATCCCCAAATCGTTGAATAGAAAAGCTTTTAATTCTGCTTCAGCTAAGCTAGATCGATGCTTGGTTACTAATTGCTCAGGGGCTGGCTCTGATGCTTTTTTAGTTGACTTGCGCTTGGCTGTAGTCGTTGGCTTGCCATCAGTTGTCTCCACCCAAATATAAAAATTACCACTTTGGATAAAGTCACTACTATGATTAGGAATCCAAGTACCATGTAAAATTTTCATAAGGCTTCGCGATCGCGCTGAGGGGAAATGAGGTGAACTTAATTTAGTTCATTAGTCAAAATATACTATGACAACCTAGGCTTTTGAAATTAAAAATACATAATTCTATAAAATCATGGCGTAGAACCCAAAAAGCTGTGGCGCCCCCCCCCCCGGGGCCCCACCGTTTTTGTTGGAGCTACATTTTTTTTTTAAAAATATATTAGAAAAAACCTTCGCAC
>JAJAZG010000233.1 GCA_026785865.1 Pseudanabaena sp. CAN_BIN31 | reverse complement strand
CATTAGAGAACGCCAGAACGCTGACGCAGTAAGGCTTTATCAGATAGAGGTCGCACCCGTAGGATGGCTCTCCTTTCGCAACGGACAGCAAGCAGTTAATAATTTAGTTAATCAACTGCAAGATGAAGTAGGCTCTCGGATCTCTCTGCACCTTAGTAACTATTTAGCGCTTCCCCATAAAGTTAATCAATTAAATGTTGAGCAGGCGCAGCTAGGGATATTAAATCCAGACGACTTTTCGCTCCTTGAGCAGTATTTTCGACAAGAAATACAGATTTTTGACACTATAAGTTTTATCTCGTTTGGCAACGAACAAGATAATTTTATCGGGTCTTCTGGGTTTGCGGTGACAAACAAAGCTAATAAGAACTAAAACCCTTGCTAGGAGTGGCTTTTAATAATGAGGATTCGTTATTTTTGTATCGCATGATACGATTTTCGCCCTAAACCCAGAAGACCCTGATTTTACTAGGAATAGCGATGGGAACTGCCATCCTATATTCAATATTGTTTTATATATTGCGACCGATTCTTAGAGAGTATGAGAACGATATTGCCTTTGTTACCCTAAATGTTTCTGCTTACTCAGTCCTCTTCCTTTTTGTCATCTTTGGCTTTAAATTCAGCTTGTCCACTTCTTTTGGAGAGTTAGCGGATAAAGGTCTATTAGGCATAATTAGTCATATTCTTGTGGCATCTGCAATTGTGATCATCAGTTCTCTAACTACCAAACTATTTGAACAGGTTTTTATATATTATCTTAAGGAATACACCAGTAAGAGCGAAGTGATGTGGGATGACGTATTACTACCCATTCTTTCGGCGATTACCCCTGTATTGATCTATATAGCTGGAATAGCTTTCTTCTTCAGTTCGATTGGCGTAGATTTAAGCGGAATTTGAGTAGCACTAGGCGGTGCGACTTTTGTTTTGGGTTTTGCGCTTCAGGATATTCTCGCTAATTTCTTTAGTGGAATTGTATTACTGATTGATTCACCTTTTCAATTTGGGGACATTTTGCTACTTGAAGATGTTTCTATCGGCGTGTTACGGAAAATTGGGATTAGAGTCACGCAAGTCTATGTGTTTAGCAATCATTCTGACGTTTATATTCCCAATAGTGTACTTCAGGGGCAAAAAATCACTAACTTGAGCCGTCCTACTACTTTCTATGCTCAATCTTTATCCATCGAGATCCCCTCTGATTGTGCGCTCAAAGATTCAAAAAAGTTGATTGAAGAAGTGGTATTGGCTCATCCAGATATATTAGGCGACATCAATCTTAAATTACAAGTAATTGATGAGTACTATATCCATGAAGATGAAGATAACGAATCGGTGCTTATTGAACAGCAAGAATTAGGCAAGTTAAGATTATTAGCTGAGCAAGAAGTGAATTTAAAGCTAGAAGAAATTGAGCAGTCTCTGGAAGCATTGGTGGCTACAATGCAGTTTGCGGAAATTGGCGGATTAACCGCAGATGAAATTGAAAATGTCCAAAGCGAATACCAAGATATTTTGGAACTTATGGGATTTCAATTAGTGCATGAATCTAATAATCGGACTGGGATTAATTTTGAAGAAAACAACGAAGAAGGTTTGATTGAGTTAATTCGCCAGTGGTATCGCATTTTGATTAAAGATCCTAATTTGCTAGATGAAGATCAAAACTTAATTGCCGATGAATGGGAACGCAAAATCAATTTGTTGACTCGGAGAACTCAAAAGCTATCTCAAAAAATTGCCAATCCTCAAGCAGAAGAAACTCGCCTAGATGATTATGTGCTGGAATTAATTAAGTGGATTCAGGAAAAGTTGAAAGTACCACGCAAAAAATGGCAAGAACCACAAATTAAATAAATCATGATGATGAGTCGAATTTCTTTGTTGAATTAACAATCTCCTATTTTGTGGATGATATAAAATTAGAAGATGGTAAACGTGGCGATCGCGTAAAAAGTCAGATTTATCAAGAAATCTTTCATCACTTTAAAAATACTTACCTAGATGTCCTGCATACATCATCTGCTGAGAGTTAATGCTTATATATTTGGTCTTAATCAATTATTTAGGCTTTGTGAAGCACCTGAATCTTAAGAACTTTTATAAGCTTCCTCATTCTTGAACTTTGGACAAATAATATTGGCTCAATAAGTGTTTCGGGGAGGTAAGCAAATAAGAGCGTCCAACAGATTATAGAGCAAAGCTTTGCACCTCTTTTTGGCATTGTGAACAATTTCAAAGAAGACCTTCCTTATTTTTTGATTCGATAGCCATGCTAAAAAGCTAAAAATCGTAAGTATAAAAACATAATAATTTCTTAGCAAAAAGTCGCCCAAGCTAGAAAATGCGATCGCAACACACATAGGTAAAACTTAATTCATAAGCCCATATTGCCAGCAATTCTCATTATGAAAATCTTGCCCTGATTTGGCTTTAGCTGTTGAGACTATTCTCAATAGCTAGGCTTGAAAAGCCTAATCTTTCGTCCAGAATTTGAAAGCTCATGGAGGCTAAAAGTCATAATGAGAGTTGCTGCCATATTGCCCTAAAGTTAAGGAAGTACAGCAGAAGTCTCTGTATATCATTAATTTAAAGTTTTAAATTTTCTTGTACTATGGCAATTCCAGAACCAACTTTAATTGTTTATAGTCAACCACCCAAGGCGATCGCTATATCAGATTTGCGTCAAGCAAGGATCGATGAATTTCTT
>JAJAZG010000232.1 GCA_026785865.1 Pseudanabaena sp. CAN_BIN31 | reverse complement strand
TGAGCTGTCTTCTCTTAATTCCTTTGCTTACTTATGGAACCCTGAATAACTCTTCACCCCTGAATATTGAGGGGATACAATTTTCCTATGCTCCAAAGACTATACATACATAATTTTCGATGTTTAGAGAACTTTGAGCTAAACCTCAAGGATATGCCATCATCTCTTTTAATTGGGAAGAATGGGGCAGGTAAATCAACGATCGCATTTGCGTTAGAAGTATTCCAAAGTATTGGTCGAGGTATTAACAGAGTTAGTCAGCTTATTCAACCGAAAGACTTCAATAGAGGTAGATCTGGTGTCCCCATTCGTTTTGAGATAGAAGTATTACTTAAAGATCAGCTATATAAGTATGTACTTGCTCTAGAGCTACCAGTAAATACAAAAGAACTTCGTGTCTTAGAAGAACAACTTCTATTTGCAGGAAATCTAATTTATGCTCGTAAAGTAGATGAATTAGCAATATACGGTAGCAAAGTTTCCCCACTATCTGAAATAGTCCCATTAACGAACCAATTGATCCCAACACAGTTTCGGCTTGATTGGTATCTTATAGCTTTACCAGTGATTCAAGAACCATCAGAAACTCATCCACTTAATATTTTTAAGACTTGGCTTGCTCAGATGATCGTCCTAGCGCCTATCCCAAGTTTAATGAATGGAGAATCAAGTGGTGAAACTTTGGAGCCAAAGCGAGATGGTTCAAATTTTGGAGAGTGGTTTTCTGGTTTACTTAGTCGATATCCTGCCGCTTATACAGAAGCTGACAAATATCTCCGAACAGTTATGCCCGATATTCAAGATTTTCTGAATGAAAAGATTGGTAGAGATGCAAAGAATATGATGGTTCGGTTTGCCAAAAATGATGCGAAACTAAGTATTGACTTTAAAGATTTATCTGATGGAGAAAAATGCTTCTTTCTTTGTGCAGTAGTCTTAGCCGCAAATAAATACTATGGTCCACTTTTTTGCTTTTGGGATGAGCCTGACAATTATTTGTCTCTATCAGAAGTAGGTCATTTCATCACAACGCTACGAAGTTCATTTGAGGATAGTGGTCAAATCCTAGTAAGTTCACATAATGAAGAAGCTATTCGCAGTTTTTCCAACGAAAACACATTTGTACTTGATCGCAAAAGTCATCTAGAGCCAACTTTAATCAGATTACTAGAGGATATTCCTTTTACAGGTTCTCTAATAGATTCCTTGATTATTGGGGATATAGAGCTATGAGCGTTAATAGGCAATTACCTCACTTGCTAATTTTACCTGAGGACGATGCTAATCGACAAATTGCTAAGGCATTTGAGCTTAAACTAAAAACGTATGGGTATGCAAATCAAGTTCAAGTTTTGCCAGAAGTTGGAGGGTGGGGTAAGGTTGTAGAAAAATTTATGGAAGTATATATCTCCAAAATGCGCCGATCCCAACATTCTATTATGGTGTTACTAATTGATTTTGATGATAAAAATCTAGATTATCTTGGTTATAAAAATCGCTTGGATTTTATTCAAGATAAGGTTCCAGACGATTTGAAAGAAAGAGTATTTGTTCTGGGATCTCGTATTGCCCCTGAGCAGCTAAAAAAAGATATGAACAAGAGCTTTGAAAAAATTGGAAAATCTTTAGCTAAAGATTGCGAAGAAAATACGAATGTAACATGGGGGCATCATCTTCTCCAACATAATGAAAATGAACTAAAACGAATTAGATTCTCAGTCAAATCATTTCTATTTATTTGATATCAGGCTTAAAGAATAATCTCGCACATCATTGGAAATCTATGGAATTTGAATGAGGAGCGATCGCCTATCACATAAATTCAGCCAGCAATAATCTTGCAAGACTAGATTACGCGATCATTACCGCCATCAATAGGAACTTGCGCCGCAGTCGTACAGGCAAACAACTCACCGCACATTTCCGCCGCAAGTTCGGCAACATGACGGCTGGTGACTTCCACTTTTAACAGATTATTAGTTTTATATTCTTCAACCGTCAATCCATAATGCTTAGCACGAGAAGTTAAGACTTCATCTGTCCAGATACCCGTGTCAAATACAGCATTAGGATGCAAAGTATTAATACGAATGCGATCGCTACTCCATTCCAAAGCTGCTACACGCATCAATTGCGTTAGCGCCGCTTTTGAGGCAGAATAAGCCGCCGCCGCAGGGCCAGGCGCAGGGACGTTTTTAGAACCGATCGCCACAACTCGACCGCCATTTAGTGCAAGTTTGAGTAATGGATAACATTCGCGCATTAAGATTAAATTGGCATCAAGATTGATATGCATCACTTTTTGCCATGTAGCAGTATCGAGATTTTCAATCCGACATCCAGAAGGAAAAATTCCTGCATTGAGAATCAGAATATCTAAACCACCAAAAGATTTTACGGCTTTGTCGAGAGCATACGCGATCGCAGTCTCATCACTCACATCACAAGTCACACCCACAAAATCGGGGCGATCATAAAGCTTCTCAATATTGGGATTAATATCTAATCCAACTACTGCCGCGCCGCGTTTTAAAAGTGAATCGACGCAAGCTTTGCCGATGCCAGAAGCTGCACCTGTGACTAGAGCGATTTCGCCAGTAAATGCAGAAGAAGAACCACCTTTTTTTAATTTTGCTTGTTCTAGTTCCCAATATTCCACCGCAAAAATATCGCTGGCGGGTAGGGCGCGATACCCTCCTAAGAGTTGCGATCGCGCGATTATCTCCATTGTGTGTTGATAGATATCCGCGACGATCGCTGCATCTTTGGCGGATTTACCCACTGTGATTAAACCTAATTGGCGATCGAGGATGACTCGTGGTGCAATGTCGAGAATCGTAACTGGTTGCGTTGATTTAAGAGATTCTTCTGCAAAATAAGCGCGATAGGCTTCTGCATAAGCATTCACATCTCTACCGACTAAAGGTAAGCGCTTAGTCCGAATCACATGATCGGGAGTCGCGCAACCTTGTTGGGAAATTATATTTACATCTTCCCTTTGAGCAAAAGCTAAATTTTTCTCGTCTGAATGAGAACTAAGGACTACAGGAAAACCTGCCACTCGCGAGACATCAGCGCGTAATTTTGCAGTTTCTAATCGCTCTGAAATTTCTATTTTGGGAATTGTCTGAGCAATATCCCAAGCATTTTGTTTTTGCAAATAGACTTCAGCGCGATCGACTAAAGCTATCATCCGTTTATAGGATTCTGCCGCCGTTTCTCCAAAAGAGAAAATACCGTGATTCATTAACACCATGCCAATCGTGCGATCGCATTTCTCAGCCGCGAACTTCTCAGCACAAACCCGCGCTAGGTCAAACCCTGGCATCACATAGGGAATAATCACCACATCATCGCCATAAATCTCGCGAATCCTTTCCCATCCATTCGCGGTATTCGTTATGGAAATCACCGCATCAGCATGAGTATGATCGACAAATTTATAAGGTAAAATCGCGTGTAAAATTGTTTCTACCGATGGTGCTGGCGCATTGGCACGAGTCATTTGCGTTTTCAGTTCATTCACCATTTGTGAATCCGAGAGAACTGATAATTTTGCTAGTTTTAATAAATGTGCCATCCGCACAGGCGCAAAACCTGCTTCAGCGATCGTTTCTAAATCCCAGCCACTTCCTTTGACATAAAGAATCTCTTCTTCTTCACCAACCAGATTTTTCTCAATAATCTTCACGGAAGTATTCCCGCCGCCATGCAGCACCAATGACGGATCGCGTCCTAATAAGTGCGATGTATAAACTCTTAAGCCTAAATCGCTTTTATATGCTGCTGCCTCGCGATCGCTCCACAAACTTTTCACTGATACCTCCATTAATAAAGTTTAAGACCCTCACCCCTCACCCCTAGCCCCTCTCCCGCAGGAGAGGGGAACAAGATATTTCTTTCTCCCCCTCTCCTGCGGGAGAGGGGAGTGAGGGCTAGATTGCGACAATGCACTCAATTTCGACACGAACATCAAGGGGTAACTTTGCTACTTGAATCGAAGAACGAGCAGGGAATGGGGCGGTGAAATATTTACCATAAATCGCATTCATCGCGGCGAAGTCTGCCATGTCTACTAAGAAAACAGTGGTTTTGACAACATTGCTAAAATCTGCACCTGCTTCAGTAAGAACAGCTTGGATATTTTTGAGAACTTGTTCGGTTTGTTCTTCAATGGTCGTTGCAACGACTTTGCCAACGGCAGGATCGATCGCAATTTGTCCCGCCATAAATACTAATTTACTAGTCGCTGGAACGGCGATCGCCTGATTATAAGGACCAACAGGAGCAGGGGCTTTATCGGTGAGGATTACTTCTTTTTGACTCATTATGTATAGTTTTATAAATTAGTTGATGCCAATTATAAAATCTTTTGGCGATCGCCTTAACAAACCCAGATCTTTTGTAAAAATCATAATGATAGTGACTGAAAATATTAAGCCGTCCTTCTAGGACGGGTTTTTTACCCAACTTTTCGATAAAATATATGCGTTTAATCTTTACACCTAGGTTTAATCGGTTTCAGACTATAAATTCCACGCAGGCTTGGTCACTATTTCTCACGGCTTGCAAAACAGATGATTCACTTGGAAAAAATCCGATGACTGGTAAATATGTAACGGTTGCCATCCTCGGCGCAGTCATTGCTCAAATAGTAGAAGCAATTTTGCTAAGTGGGTAAGGTGGCGCACACTATGCGTGCGCCACAGATTAAAACCATAATAAAAGGGGCTGCACCTCGTGCAGCCCCTTTTATTATGGTTTTGAAGAAAATTTAAACTGCGTCTAAATCTTTTTCACCAGTACGGATGCGGATAATTCGTTCTATAGGAGATACGAAAATCTTACCATCGCCAATTTCGCCAGTGCGAGCAGCATTAATAACTTTATCTACTACCATCTCAACTTGGTCATCTTCGACAACAATCTCAATTTTGAGCTTTTGTAAGAACTCAACCGTGTACTCGGAGCCACGATAGCGCTCTGTTTGCCCTTTCTGGCGACCAAAACCGCGTACTTCTGATACAGTCATACCAACTACGCCAGCATTTACTAAGGCGATTTTGACTTCGTCTAGTTTAAAGGGACGAATGATTGCTTCAACTTTTTTCAAATTAACTCCTCCACTGATTCTTCAACTTTAATACACTTGAACGGACACCCAAATTTGTAGCCTAACATACTTTTTGAGATTGCCACTCAGATTGAATGTCCTCAAAATATTGCTATATAGCTGTCGCCAAGTGTATTAGG
>JAJAZG010000231.1 GCA_026785865.1 Pseudanabaena sp. CAN_BIN31 | reverse complement strand
CCCCAAAAAACCTTTCGGGGGGCGGCCCCCCCCCCCCCCAACACTAATTCTTGGGTTCTAATATCTATTCTTATACTGAGAAGGGAGTATTTTCTTCTCCTGCGAGAGAGGCGCTAAGGGTGAGGGATTTAAAAACTTCTGCGTAAGATGAGTTATTTATTTATAATCAGTTATGTAATCAATCAATTCATTCATGAAGTCAAACATGGCTGTATCAATATAGAGATGAACGAAATTTAATAAAGAGTTTATATGTTCCGAAATTTTGACGGACTGAAATTGGCAGGAATTGTCGGGTTACTTCTGAGTCTTTCTTTTGGATCTTCTGCCCATGCAGAAACCTGCTATCCTCTTGATGTAATCGGAGGTGATAGTACTGCGGTGACAAAGACTGTTTCTCCTTTTAGCACCTTGGTGACTAGCAACAATTGAAATACTGATTTTGCAATGCCTAGTAGTCGCGTTTTCACTAGCTATGAGGCGACCATCGTTACTGAGAGTAATGCTAACTATGATGTTGAACTTGACTTGAAATATAGTGATAACAGTTAAAGCTAATCGGTGCACCACGAGCGCAACGCGATCCATATCAAGTCAATGTATTTGTCGGTGGATTAAATGCGATCGGTAAGACTTACACCGTATCAGTTACAGGTTGTATCTAGAGATTATTGAACAGGCAAGGGGCTTAAGCCCCTTGTTAAGGCTATAGAAGAAGAAACAAAAAATTTTAAGAAGTGTTGCAAAGTGGCCCTAAATTTATGCACTATTTGATATTAGCGACAGACTACGATGGAACCTTAGCGACTGGCGGGAAGGTGTCAGATGAGACATTAGAAGCCCTCAAAAGGCTCCAAAAAACAGGACGAAAGCTCATTCTCGTGACAGGAAGACAGCTAGACGATCTCTGTCAGGTATTTCCTGAAGTTAATTTATTTGACTGTGTAGTAAGTGAGAATGGAGCCGTCTTATACTTTCCCGCAACTCGTGAAGAATTTTTGCTAGGCAGTGTACCCATTGAAAGCTTTGTGCAGGAATTGCGATCGCGTGATGTTCCTATATCAGTCGGGAAAGTCATCGTCGCGGCTTGGGAACCTCACGAAACAGAAATTCTCACTGTAATTCGCGAACTGGGTTTGGATTTACAGGTCATCTTTAATAAAGGTGCGGTGATGGTGCTACCAGCAGGAGTAAACAAAGCTTCTGGACTGCTTGCTGCTCTAAACCGTATGAACTTCTCGGTGCATAATACGGTGGCGATCGGTGATGCTGAGAATGATTTGGCTTTTCTGAAAATAAGTGAGTTTGCTGTAGCCGTAGCTAATGCCCTAGAATCGGTAAAGAGCGAAGTCGATTGGGTGACTCAAGGAAGCCGAGGCGATGGAGTGATTGAATTAATTGATCGCTTATTAACAGAAGATTTACAGGAGTCTTCGCTATTGCCAGAGCGCCATAGCATTTCATTAGGCAAACTCAGCCCTGAGCAAGATGTCTATATCCAACCACTGAATCGCAATATTTTGCTGGCAGGTACTTCGGGTGGTGGCAAATCAACTCTAGCAACGGGACTACTAGAGAGATTTATGGAGAAGGGCTATCAGTTTTGTATCATTGATCCTGAAGGAGATTATCAAAACTCGAATGGCACTGTGGTATTGGGAAATGTGCAACAAGTCCCTAATCCCACGGAAATTATGGCAATTTTGATTAAGCCAGACAAAAATCTGGTGGTTAATCTCATGGGTGTAAAGGTAGACGATCGCCCTGCATTTTTGGCGCAACTGCTGCCTTCGCTGTTAGAAATGCGGGTGCGAACTGGAAGACCACATTGGATTGTGATTGACGAAGTACACCATATGTTCCCTTCGTCATGGAATGCTGCGGTGACGTTGCCTCAGTCTGTCAATGGAATTTTGATGATTACCGTCCATCCTGATCATGTGGCAGCTTCGGCTCTAGCCTTAGTGGATACGGTGATTGCGGTCAAGACACCGATGCAGACAATTACTGATTTTTGTAAAACTGTAGAACATGAACTACCAACTGAGCCAATACCAGTAGAACTTGCCTCTGGAGAAGGAGTTGTTTGGCATTTAAAAACTGATGAGCAACCATTTCAATTTGAGGTGATACCGCCTCGCCAAGAGCGACAAAGACACATGCGAACCTATGCTGAAGGGATATTAGGTAACGATCGCTGTTTCTACTTTAGAGGTGAGGATGACAAATTAAATTTAAAAGCTCAGAATCTGACGATGTTTGTCCAGTTAGCGGCAGGAGTTGACGATCGCACTTGGTTGCATCATTTGCATCGTCAAGATTATTCGACTTGGCTTCAAAACGCGATTAAAGATGAAACCTTGGCAGAAGAGGTAAGCCAAGTTGAAACCACAACAGATATCTCAGCTACAGAAAGTCGCGATCGCATTGCCTCAGCAATTGAGAAACGCTATACCTTACCTGCTTAATCAGCAATAGAAACCTAAAAACCTGTAGCGCACGCGCAGCGGTCGCTACACGGTTTTTGGTTTTTGATACAAAAATCCACTAATTATCAAAAGCAACCCAATGATAGAAGAAACCCTTGATAATCCTACGCTGAATATCTCTTTAGTAGAATCTAAATTAACGACAAGAACTTCTATTCGTAATAGTCTGCGTGCGTCAACGATGGATGGCGGACTTGCAGAAGCTTTCAACAGTATTACTGGCGGTGTTTTACTTAATAAATTTTTACTCGATCTAGGTGCTAATGCAATTGAAATTGGCGCGATCGCATCGCTCCCAATGATCTCCAACCTGTTACAACCCCTTGGAGCGTTGCTATCCAATCAGACTAGTAGTCGCCACAACTTTGGACTCTGGATATTTTTGCCAGCACGATTGTTGTGGCTGCTACTACTTTTAGGGATTATATTTTGCGCCGATCGCCCCAAAATTCTTGTTTATTTGACTCTAGCTTTAATATCTATCTCCAACATTTTAGGAGCATTGGGCGGTGCATCATGGATGAGTTGGCTTGCCGCTTTAGTTCCATCTCGTTTGCGAGGAAGATATTATAGCGTTCGCCAAATCGTGAGCAATTTAGCCAGCCTAATCAGCTTACCTCTAGCGAGTTTAGTGGTGTCGAGATCGTCAAACGCGATCGCAGGTTATGGCATCGTTTTGAGTGTTGGCATTGTGGCGGGGCTATTGAGCTTAGGCTGTCAGCAATTTATGAAGGATATCAATCCACAAGACTACCAATCCGCAAATCCATCTTTACTCAAGGATTTATCAGCAACTTTAAGCGATCGCAATTTGAGGATTTTTCTGATTTACGCAGCTATCTGGGGCTTTGCGATTAATCTCAGCACTCCATTTTTTAATCTCTATATGCTAAATAATTTAGGCTTGGATATAACTTGGGTGACTTTGTTTGACACCCTCTATACTGGTGCAAATATGTTGACGTTGCTAGTCTGGGGACGTTTAAGCGATCGCTTTGGCAATCGCTATTTGCTGTTATTTGCTGGAGTAATAATTGCTGTCTCACCGCTTTTTTGGTTACTTGTAAATACCGCACCATTGCAAGTTCATTTATTAATCTATCTAGCTCTATTCCATATCATTTGGGGTGGAACATGGAGCGCGATTGACCTTTGCACAAATAACATTCAGATTGGGATTGCACCGATAGAACATCGCGCTACTTTTTTTGCGATCGCGGCGGCGGTAACTGGCGTTAGCAGTGCTTTTGGGACGACGGTTGGTGGTTTTCTCGCTCAGGATGCTCATTATGAAGGAATATGGGGTGTGTTTTTTCTGTCGGCAGTTGCAAGAGCGATCGCGTTAATCCCTTTATTATTTGTGAATGAGAGGAGATAGATACTGTAGGGGTTTAGCATTTGCGCGACCATAATTAAACTCATCACAGAAATATCAATCTGCAAATGCTAAACCCTCTTCGCTTTTAGGTATCGACAGCTATATAATGACGGTTACGTTTGCGTAAGTAATTTTTTCATGTCTGTTAACAACATCCTTCAATATGAGTCAACGATCTGGGCTACTGCGGATTTACTGCGCGGGTCGGGCATTAAGGAGTCGGAATGGCCGTCTTATATGATGCCTTTCTTTGCATTGCTGATGATTGAAAGCCGTTTGGTGAGGATGTTTGATGACTTAAAGACAGAGGTTGGTGAGGATGCGTTAGCGGCGATCGCGCCGTCAGACTTGATTGAGTTAATTCAGGATAAGGGGCAGGGCTATAACGTTTATATTTTTGAGAAAAAGCAGACGCTGAAGGATATTTGCAAGAACGATAAATCCTTTGAAATTGATTTTGAGGCTTATCTGCGGGGCTTTGATGGCGAGACTAGAGATCTATTGGGTGTGGATGCGACGGAGGGTGAAAAGTTTCTGGATATTAAGGGGGTAATCACGAAGCTGAAGTCGAAGAAGGTGCTGCTAGGCTATACGAAGGAATGGAGCAGTATCGATCTGAAGCCTTTTAATAACTCGGAGATTACGACCTTAGAGGAACATATTAAGCGGCGGTGGGCGGACATTTCGGCGGAGACGGCGGGGGAACAGTATACGCCTGATGATGTGATCGGGCTGATTGCGGAGATTATCGCTTCTAAGATTGAGGATTCGGATAAGCTTTTAAAGCTTTAGGGTTTACCAAGAAATAATAGATCCATTAATTAGGATATAATTGCAGAAACTAGAGAAAGGAAATAGGAATGATTGAAGTAAGAGACGAAGCGAAAAGGATGTATAAAAAGACAGCAGAGAAACTGAAGGGAAGTGACCGAAGGCAATTCATGGCAGAAGTAGTAAAAGGGCTAGGAATAGGAGGACAAACATTTGCCGAACTAGAACTAGGGTGGAAT
>JAJAZG010000230.1 GCA_026785865.1 Pseudanabaena sp. CAN_BIN31 | reverse complement strand
GGACTGGGCATCGGGTAAGTCAGAGGTAAGAATAATCGTCCCCAGAACCAAAATATTTACAGGACGAGTCAGCGTCGGTACACCCGCGATCGCTGAAGTCATGCCGTCAGAATTACGATTAAATACTGCGGCTTCATCAGCCGATAGCCGATTTTGTTGAAAAGGTCTACTACTCAGTACAAATGCTAGGCCTGCACCTAGCCCACCCGACAGCAGTGCAACAAAGAGTACAATGAAAATTGTCCATTTATGGCTAAATGAATTCGTTTTGGGTTTAGATGACTTGTTAGACAAATCTGATTTACCTAGATTGATAGGATTTGTTGCCACAGGTAAAAAATACTCCTCACGACTGAAATATTTGCTCTAACTTTAACATCGTACTGTAACTCATAGTTACAGACTGATAAGTCCTTGTCGAGCTAAATCAAATACCTTGCCAAACCATTTGGCAAGGTATTTTGATGAATGATACTACGATCTTCACAAATATTCTAAATTTGTAAGCTTTAGATCAGCATTTCCACGTTGAGAAAAAGTTGGAAACGTCAAACATCGCGATCGCTTAAAACGGTGATTATTCTTGCCGCCTTCTTGTTTTTGCGCCTCGGTCGCCGTCAGCTTGCACGAAGACAAAAAGCACGGGAGTCTGATTCTGACGTTAGTTCAGATTAACAAATAACGCTATAGACTAGATTTGATACGTTTTTTATCGAGATTTTTGCAAGATCTGCAAGTTAAATATGGAAGTTAGATTTCGAGAATGTGATTGGTTTGACCTATGGATCTGGATACAATTTAATGAAGTTCCCTCCCAGTCTGAGAAGCAACTATTAGATGAAGTATTTAATTCTTGGTTTTTGCTGGGCAAGTTAGGCGGTTTTAATGCTTGTAACATGCAATCTCAGGAAACAGGCGTAGATATCAGCTATTTTGACTATGATAACCAAACTGCCGAAGACGAGATGATGTCAGTCATGCATAACATGACCGATCTAGAATATGAAAATGAATGGGCGCGTTGTTGGGTTGATTTGGGAACCACCGATGCGATCGCGATCGATATCTTGGTTAATGCTCTGCGTCAGTTTGATAAAGAATATGTGGCGATCGCGGAAGTAGTTATTGGTGGACAAAATTCTGATTGGATGGTTGAGCAAAAAAGTTTGGATGATGAAGATTATGATCGTTAGGATCACAAATTAAATAAACCGCAAATATGATTCGGCGGGCTTCGCCCGTCGAATCATATTTGCGGTTTGAAATGCATAAGTTAATCTGATCGGCATTTGAAATGCACATCAAAAATCAGAAGCTGATTGTGCCGCGCGAAGCGCGGCACAATCAGCTTGCAACTTAAAGGCACATCAGCTTATTAATATTAAGGAACTTAAAAAATGCGTGTTTTACATACAATGCTTCGGGTTGGCGATTTAGAGCGATCGCTTGATTTTTATAGCAACGTCCTCGGCATGAAAATAATACGCCGCAAAGACTATCCCGATGGACGCTTTACCCTCGCCTTTGTTGGTTATGGCGATGAATCAAGCAATGCCCTGATCGAGCTAACTCATAACTGGGATACCAAGGCATATGAGATAGGGACTAGCTACGGTCATATTGCCTTGGGCATGGAAAATATTTATGCTGCTTGCGAAGCAATTCGTAAAAAAGGTGGCAAAATTTCCCGTGAACCAGGGCCGATGAAACATGGCACAACCGAGATCGCCTTTGTCGAAGATCCCGATGGTTATAAAATCGAATTAATTCAACTTGCAGCTTAGTCATGCGTAGACCCCGATATACAACATCTTCTTGGCAATCCAAGCGCAAATCTTGGTTACGAAATACTCTAATTCTGATCCTAATTGGTCTGCCATTACTGCTACTCTTAGCCGAACTGATTGCGCGAGGCGCAGTCTTAGCAACGGGTAGCGACAACCAACTTGTCCCTAATAAAATTGTGGCGATCGCCCAGTCTTACGCATTTAAGTTGCAGGACTCTAATGGTAATAACTACCCCGGACTACCAGATGCAGGGCTGCTCCAAATCAGGCGCAGCCCTCTACTGGGTTATGAATTAATTCCCAGTCAAAGTAGTAGCTATTGGCAAATCAACGATCAGGGTTTTCGCCAAGACTCATCGGTTCCCATAGACAAACCTGCCAACGAGATTCGCGTGTTTTTGGTTGGTAGTTCCACCGCTTTTACGAACATGGCGGAAAAAAATCAAAAGGCGTTAGCTTTTAGAATCGAGAAATTGCTCAACGATCGCGTCCGCGCTCAAAATAGCAGCCCTGAAAAGTTTAAGCCCAAAGAAGTCCCGTATTTTGCCGATCAAATTGAAGCGCTGCGAGCATTACCGCCGCGCATTCGGGATGGCAGTTATCGGGTGATTGCGGCGGCTGTGCCTGGCTATAGCTCTGGCAATGAGTTAGCAATGCTAGCCCATAAGGTGATGGCTTATAGCCCTAATGCGCTGTTGATCTTAGATGGTTATGAAGATTTGCGATCGCCTAGCAATCAAACTGCTCGCGAAATTGGAAATGTTGAGCAAATGTTACGCGACCCGATCGCCCAATATCGCCAATATCAAACCCAGCAGTTTAATAACTGGTTAAATTCACTTTATCTAGTCAAAGCGTGGCAAAAATGGATAGCTCCTGCTGATATCACTACATTTAGCTCCGACTATCAAATTTTTAGCCCTGAACAATTCAGTAAAGATCCAAAAGAGCTTCAGAAAAGGGTTGATCGCTATCTTTACAACACTCAGCAAATGATCAGACTAGCTAACGGCATTCCTTCTTTGATCGTGCTTCAGCCAGAAATTACAGGCAAGCAAAAATCCTTAACCAAGGAAGAAGAAGGTATCCTTAAATCTTTGGGTAAAGAATATAGCGATCGCGCCACCAAGGCATACAAGATCGCCGAACAAGCGCTTAGCAGCAGCACGCTAAGTCCCAAATTTGTCAATCTTTACCAGTTATTTCAAAGCACTAACCAACAAGCTTTCATCGATCCCATCCACCTGACCGAAGCCGCCAACGATCTATTGGCGAAAAAACTCTATGAAAGTACCGAACAGTTATTTTTAGTTCAGCCCTCTCAAAATGCGCCGAATAGCGATGTGAACACGACAACATCCTCTCCGCCGCTCGTGATTCCCCCAGAAACTGTTAATAAGACTCTGCCCCCAAATATTATTCCTGAAGCTTTGCAGCCCGTGAAAGGTCAATAGCTATCAGTACAGCGCTTTGCCCTATCATAAAACCGAGAGAAATTTTTGAAAGTGCCGCAAAGCGGCACTTTCAAAAATTTCTCTATACTCCTTAAAGCTTCAATAGGCTGTATCG
>JAJAZG010000229.1 GCA_026785865.1 Pseudanabaena sp. CAN_BIN31 | reverse complement strand
GGTCAATCTATGCTGTCGAAAAGAAAAACCTTATTTTCGGACTTACTTGACGACACAGAAGTTGTATGAGCCAAAACAGCCTAAAAAGGCACAAAGTCAACAGCCTAGCTTAAGCCCCTTGTCTGCTTATATAGCAAGGGGCTTAAGCCCCTTGTTCGCTCATATAGCAAGGGGCTTAAGCCCCTTGTTCGCTTATATAGCAAGGGGCTTAAGCCCCTTGTTCGCTTATATAACAAGGGGCTTAAGCCCCTTGTTCGCTTATATAACAAGGGGCTTAAGCCCCTTGTTATGGGCTTTAACTCCCACGATTCATTCCTGATTACTATAAAATATTAAACTTGGTTCGGCAAAAAAACGCTTGATATTAGCTCGAATTCTGTAACAAACTGAAGATAGCTGTTATTACAATTAGGTTGCATGTTTAGAAATTCGCAAAATTCCCCACAATATATCTTGAAGAGTTTCTGGCAAACTTTGCGATCGCGCAAACGTTTTTTGTCATTTCTTTTTATCTTAACTTTTACGATCGCCCTATCCTTACATAGTCTTGTTCCTGCGTTTATAGGGGATGATCAGGCGATCGCGCAACTAAAGCCACAAGTCCTAAATCAGCCAGTAATTCCCCAAATTATCCAGCCGACTATAGACAAGCGCCAAGAGATTCGTGGCGTATGGCTTACCAATAATGACTTTACGATGTTTAGCGATCGCAAACAGCTTGGCGAAGCTTTACAACAACTTAAGGAGCTAAATTTCAATACAATTTATCCTGTTGTTTGGAACTCAGGTTATGTGATGTTTCCGAGCGAAGTTGCCAAAGATGCAGGAATTCAACCCTTTGTCTATCGTGGATCGGAAGGGCAAGATATTGTCGCGGATATTATCGCGCAAGCTCATCAAAATGATTTATTAGTAATGCCTTGGTTTGAGTTTGGCTTCATGGCTCCACCAACTTCTGAGCTAGCAGTTAGCCATCCCGACTGGCTCACTCAACAACGTGATGGCGATCGCACCTCAATATCTGCCGCAGGTGAAGTTGTATGGCTCAATCCTTTCCATCCTGAAGTTCAGGAATTTCTCACAAAATTGGTACTAGAGGCAGTTTCTAATTACGATCTCGATGGCATTCAGTTTGACGATCACACCAGTCTTCCCAAAACCTTTGGCTACGATCGCTACACCCTCAATCTTTATCGCCAAGAGACGAAAAAAAATGCTCCCGCCGATGTTAACGATCCTAATTGGGTAAAATGGCGAGCTAACAAGATTACGGCTTTTATGGCAAAACTAAATAAAGCGGTGAAGCAAAGAAAGCCTAATGTGATTTTTTCAGTATCTCCCAACTATTACGATTTTGCCTATAAACAGCAATTACAAGACTGGCTAAGTTGGGTGCGTCAAGGTATTGTTGATGAATTAATTGTGCAGGTATATCGCTCTGACATCGATGATTTTCGTTCTCAAATTAGCCGTCCCGAAATTGTCGAAGTCCAAAATAAAATCTCTACAGGGATCGGCATTTTGTCTGGACTGCGTAATAGCAATATACCGATGTCTAGAGTTTATGCCCAAGTTATGAACACCCAAGAACGCGGCTTAGGAATCTCTTTTTTCTATTACAAGAGTCTATGGGGCTATGGACCCGAATCAGCTAGCGATCGCCAAAAAGAGTTGCAATATCTATTTCGTAGCCCTGCGCCAAGATTGGCGGTTAGAAATTAATTGCGAAACAAATCAATATATTTTTGGGCGATCGCTACAGGATCGTAGGCTTGTCTAATTTTTTGAATTGTGGCGATCGTTGGTAAATAGCGATCGCGATTGGTCAACATATCCGTCAGGCGATCGCTCCATTCATCGACATCCATCGGATTTTCTACATATTCAGCCAAATTCATGGTTACTTCTGGGATCGCTGTGCAGCGTGTGGTTAAAACTGGTAAACCCATTCCTAACGCCTCAACGGGTGGCATTCCAAAGCCTTCAAATACCGATGGGAAAGCAAATAGCGCTGCGTGATGATAATACCAAGCCAATTCGCGATCGCTAATATAGCCCGTAACATACACACGATTTTCTAACCCCAACTCCTTCACTAGTTGACGAATATCATCACAGCGATCGCGCCGCATTCCCAGCAGCGAATCAGGTAACTGCCCCACTAAAACTAACTTTACTTCACTTAAATAGTTCGGTAACTTCGCAAATGCTTTAACCAAAGTGGCAAGATTTTTATGTTGATAGTGATTAGCAACAGAAAGAATAAATGGCTGATTAGCTAGCAATTTATTAGATGTTTCGATACTGTTTACATCTGATATCTCTAACCTATTCCACAAGATTGGTGTGTGAATTACTATTGGTAGATGAGGTGATTGATAACTTGTCTGTATATCTCGTTTTGCGAATTCAGAAATAGTTACAGTTGTGTTTGCGTTAGCTAATGTAATTTGATGAGCTATTCGTAGCCAGAGCTTCTTATACCAAGAGAAAAGTTCAGGAAAATGTAAATAATTAAGATCGTAAATAATTGTGGCGCAGGGTGATTTAAGGAGTGATCGCCATGTCGTGAAATAATTAGTATTAATTAGTCCGTCCAGTTTATATCTATTCACAATCATTGGTAATTGCCAAGCTTCACTTACAAAACGATTGCCAATTATTTTGACAGGGATAATATTCAGAGATGCTCCCAAATCTAAATATTTAAGCCATTGCACTAACTCATAATTGATAAACACATATAAATCTGTATTTGGAATTTTGGATAAACCAGTTAATAGTCCTTTTAATACAAATTCTGCGCCACCAACTTGACTCGGTTTAAGAAATAAACTATTTACGCCAATCCGCATTTTTTACTTTCGCCTCAATCATCATTGTAATAATATCTTTCATTTCGTGTTTAGCTTGCCATCCTAGCTTTTGTTTAGCTTTTTCAGGATCGCCGTAGCTTTTCATGATTTCAGAAGGACGAAATAGGCTTTGATCGATCATGATGCGATCGCTTGCCTCGATACCAAAATAAGCAAATCCTGCTTCTACGAATTTCTGAAGGCTATTACTTTGACCTGTCGCAATCACATAATCATCTGGCTCTGGTTGCTGCAACATCAAATACATCGCTTCAACATAGTCATCTGCCCATCCCCAATCTCGTTGAATATTAGTATTACCTAATATTAATTGTTCAGAACTTCCATCCGCAATTCGACAGATTGCCGAAATAATTTTTTGAGTGACAAATCGCTCTGGTCTTAACGGTGAGTCATGATTAAATAAAATTCCTGAACAAGCAAAAATATTATAAGCCTCTCGATAATTTGCCACTTCCCAAAATGATGCAGATTTGGCTACTGCATAGGGACTACGCGGACGAAATGGAGTTGATTCATTCGCAGGAAACTCACCAGTATCGCCAAAACATTCGCTAGAGCCAGCGTTGTAAAACTTAATCGGAGCTTTAGTAAAACGGATTGCTTCTAATAAATTTAAAGTACCTGTGGCAATGCTTTCCAAAGTTTCTACAGGTTGAGCAAAAGACAATCCGACTGAGGTTTGTCCAGCCAAATTATAAATTTCATCAGGTTCTGTTTTTATCAATACTTGCAAGACACTGCGAAAGTCATTAAGAGCCATTGACTCTAGTTTTACTTTGTCTCTAATTCCTAGAGTCTCTAAATTCCGAAATGATGAAACCTCGGCATCTCTAGAAGTGCCGTATACAGTATGTCCTTTGGTTAATAATAGTGAAGCTAGGTAGGCTCCATCTTGTCCTGAGATGCCGCAAATTAGTGATTTTTTCATAAAATATTAAGTTCGATAGTCATTCTTAGATGTAATTTGATTTACTAGCACTGGGATAGTATCTCTTAAAACATTTAGAATATATAATAATTTAGAGTATTTGTGCATTAAATCTTTTTGACATCTAAGCCTCACATGACAACACGAGAAATAGCTAAAATAGTTTCTTCCTTTCCATTTTTCGATAAGGCAAGAGAGCTTTGGCTAAAAAATCAGCAGAAATTTCATCTACCTCTTTCTAAGACTGACAAGCTAATTATCGGTATATATTTAATTATTAAAGATTATTCTGAGGGATTATTTCCACCTACTTTTGATGATCAAAAACAAGCTTATGAAGCAGAAGTCAACTATAGATTTTCCATTCCAGGCTTATCTGTTGAAAATTTTATTGACGGAGAAATGAGAAAACCTTTTTTGTTCGGAAAGAATGCAAGACATTATTTAGAAAACTTTTTTTTCTTTGTCGCTACACTAGAAGAATTAGATATTTATCCTAATCAAAGATTGTTAGAACTTGGATGTGGCTTAGGATGGATGTCAGAACTTTTAGCAACGATGGGCTTTGATATAATTGGAAGTTCAATATCTTCTCATGATATTGAAGACTGTAAAAATAGAATTAAAAGCTTAGAAGTAAAAAGAATTAAGGTGAATCTTGATTACCTTATAACACCTATGGAGTCAGTCTCAGAAATAATAGAATCAAGAGGGCTATTTGATGTTATCTTTGTTTTTGAAGCGTTACATCATGCCCATGATTGGAGAAAAGCTATCACCTCTAGTTATGCCTGTTTAAAGGATGGAGGATGGTTGATTATTTGCAATGAGCCAAATGTTATTCATACTTATGTAAGCTATCGTGTTGCGAAGTTATCAAATACTCATGAAGTTGGATTTAAACGTTCTGAGTTATTCTCTCATCTAAAAAATACTAATTTCAGTAAAATCAAAATCCTTAAAAATCAAATTGATTACTGGATTAGACCTCATTGGATTGCGGCTCAGAAATAATATGGCTTTTGTGTGAACTTAGCTATTATATTATGCATAAACTCACATTCCGTTCGTGGTGGAAGCCTAAAAACAGTTACAACGAGACAATAACGCGGGATAAATATATAAATTCTAAATTGACGGTTACCTGATCGCAAAATAAGTCTTTAGGTGGCTTGATTTTGGCTGGTCATCTATATGTGCGATCGCAAAAATAGCGATCTTGACTTGGATATTTCGTTCAGTAGAGAGTGGGTTTGCAGATTATATTTAATCGCTTATACTCGTTATATATAAGAAATAAATATGGAGTCCTAAGTATTATGCCCCAAGCTTTAGAACAGCAAGCAGTACCACAGGCAACATCCTACGATCGCGACTTCTTGGTATGGATAGAGGAAACAATCGCTCATTTACAATCGGGTAATATCAAAAACTTGGATGTTGCCAACTTGATTGAGGAGATTGATTCGTTGGGAAAAGCTCAGAAAAATGCTTTCAAAGGTCAAGTTCGCGCCTTGATAGAACATATTATGAAACGTTGCTATGTTGATATGCCTCTTGAATACAATGGACGGGAACGGACTATTCGCAACATCCGCCCCGAAATTGAAGATCTCATCGAAATTTCTCCTAGCCTTCAAAATGATTACTTCAAGGTTCTGGATACGGTTTATCAACAATGTCTGAAGAAGCTACAGCCAGAGTATAAGACGGCTAGATTTCCTGATCAATGGCAATTTACGCGATCGCTGCACGATCTCTTAAATGTAGATTTTTGGGAATTATCTGACCAATGCCGATGATTGAATTATTTGGTTTAGAAACTTTTGAAATCCTTGCAGCCTACCCAAAGCGTTTGGTGCATTACTTGGCAGAGTCAGCAGAATTTTAAAAATTAGATAAGCCATATAAATTGCCATTCCTAAAAATGTGCTGTGGCAGCGTAAAAAATATAAGCGGCTAAATGTGTATTGAAAGTACATATTTTTTTTGTCTTTGCCAATAACACTAGATACTTGATGAGTCACTAAAACTCGATTGGTTACAGCAATATAATAATTTTGTTGATAGTACCTTTCACAAAGATCTGCATCTTCTGCATACAAAAAATAATTAGGATCAAACTGTGGGCAATGATCAAATTGAGATAAGTTAATAATCATGCTACATCCACAAACCCAGCGACATTTTGTTATTCCTATCCTTTGAGTATCGCTATTTTCGTTAGATAATGAATGACCTAAATAACCCGTCCATTTGTTAAAAGAACCTTCACTAAACCAAATATTTTTATTTGAATCTTGAATTTGTGTTCCTAAAATAGAAACCAATGGCTCATTTCTTATACATTCTAAAATATATTGATCAGCATCTTTCTCAATGGTTGCATCAGGATTAATTAACCAAATCAATGCATTTCTATCTATTTCAAATATTGCAGATATCGCTAGATTGCAACCAGCACCAAAGCCTAAATTAGTCCCAGAATCTATTATAGAAACCGAATCGTCAATAAATTCACACAAAGAGAAATCATCATCAGAGTTATTAACAATAATAATCCGATAATCCACTAAAATATTAGACCTAATTGATTTAATTAATGACTCGACTAAATCAATAGAATAATAATTAACTGTAACAAAAAAAATCATAAAACCAACCACCTGTAAATAAGTTGAGAAGAACCATAAAATTTTATAATTTATGCTTTGAAAATTAGTCTTTTAATAGACTTCCAAAAAACTGGTAACTTTCTTTTAAGAATAGATAAAAAAGGAAGCTGCAAAAGTATAAATTTTCGATCATAGCTGGAAATCAGCTTTGGAGAATAATTAGGATATAATTGCTTTTTTAGCTTTTCAATTCTTTTACCAGAATTCCACCAAGTCTTTGCACTTTTAATATCTTTATGATTTAAAACATGATCTATATCACTAATTCTGTCAGTATTTTTTATATAATACCTATATTCACAGCTAAATTCGGGACTACAAAATGGTTGGTATTTACTAATCAATCTGAGCAAAAATTCATAGTCTTCGAGAACAAAAAATGATTCATTAAAGTAAAGTGCTTCTGATGGCACTTTACTTCTATCTATTAAATAACTATGGAGAGGAATAAAATTATCTTTTAATATTTCATCAATAGAAAACTGGTCTTTTTGAAATGGTCTTCCTTGATTAACAATATTAACTTCTTCATTATTTATTTGACAGACTGCCATAACAACCTGACTATAACCCCAAGCATAATTATCCAAATTATTAACTAAATTAACAAGATGCGAAATATGATTTGGATATAGGATGTCATCATCATCAAGGAATCCAACGTACCTTCCTGTTGCTGATTGTAATCCTAGATTTAAGTTTTTAGCTCTTTGGTCTTGAGATGTAAAGTTGATAATTGTTTTACAAACTACATGTTTTTGATTAATGTTAACGCATAAATCTTTAATAACAGAAATAAATTCTTTGTTTTGTGATTGAATAACAATGATTATTTCTAGAGGACGATAATCATTGTCGATGATACTTTGGAGTGCTTTTTCGAGTAGAAAAAAACGATTCTCATTAGCTGTTCTTACAATAATAGATACAGTTTCAGAGTTCAATAGATTATCTTGTAAATTTATATTCATGGGTAAAGGTTTATAGGGGATATTCCACTTTGGGACTTTAAGTGGTGTAAGATGAGATATTTAGACTTATTTTTGGGGCATCGCTGAAACCGCCTATTTTCGTTAAATTCATAGTTACAATCCTAAGTTTAAGAATGGAATCTCATATTGACTAATCCTTGAAATCTTTTCTGTGTGATGATTTCAAAAATGCCAGAGTTTTCTACCCCAGTAAGGTTACCGACTTAATAATTTTTTGAACTCAACCCAAATGTTTCTTACTTTCCAGAATTTATTTAAAAAGTTGATATTATATATTTTAGATTTGATAAGTTGCTTGATTACACTACCCAATCGTTTTTCAAGTAAGTATAGCAATTCTAATTCTGAATATAATTTTAATTTTTTATTGTAAAAAATTATAGTATTTATCCAAGATTGAAGATTACTAATCAATTGTATATCAATATTTGGTGATGGATGGAATAAAATTGAATGATAATAAATCTCAGTTTCTGTAAGAGAACGATTTAGTAGCATTTCAATTTGACAGTTTCTGACTAACTGAGCTTTTTTCTCTTGGTCAGATTTACGCGCACTACTTATCTGATTTGAATGAATTCTATATTCAAGTAAAACTTTTGGTAGGTTAGCTAGTCTACAGTGTTGAGCTAACTTAATCCACATTAGATAGTCTTCTGCTGGCATAAACGATGAATCGTAACGCAAATTAAACCTTCGCAACAGGTCTGTCCTTAACATAACCGTAGGATGACCGATCGCACAATTATCAAGCAAAGCTAATCGTATTTGACTGTCATCTTTTGGATGTTTGACTATATATGAACTATCAATAAATTTAAACCAAGTTCCACAAGCTCCTACTTTAGGATTACGATCCATAAAATCAACTTGATCCTTAAGTCTCGTAGGCAATGAAATATCATCCGCATCCATCCGAGCAATATATTTACCAGTAGCTATCTCAATCCCATGATTAAGATGATAAACATAACCTTGATTTTGAAGATTATCATAAAATTTTATTCTTTTGTCGGTATAGGAACGAATTATGTCGGCACTATTATCAGTTGAACCATCATTAAAAATTAGAAATTCAAAATTATCAAAAGTTTGATTTAGAATACTATTAATAGCTTCATGCAAATATTTTTCGCCATTAAAGACAGGCATTAATACAGTTACTTTAGGCATGATTTTAGATATTCTTCTACATTTTTATCCATTGCTCAGGAATTATATCTTGTGTATTCCTAGTCTCATCATTAAACCATTTTTGCGGAGCTATAACTAACTTCTTAGGATTCAAGTTTAGCCATCCTCCCCACCAACTGAAAGAGCTATTAGCAATTATATTATGCTTGCACATACTCATGAGTCTTAGATCTTCGTAATTACGTGATGAATCATTGCAATCAACGATAGTTGTGGGGAAGCTTAATTTTAAATTATCTCTTGCCCATTGTGGTTCATCGGAGAAGATAAAGAAGTGAGGATTAGAAACGCGATCGCTGATATAACCAACACTGCGATCGTAATAATCTTGATCACAAGTACCATGAATTTTATTAGTTAAAGTATTCTGCACATAGTCAGTGCGGCGAACATGGAGAGATACTGATTCTGTACTTTGGATGAGTTCAGCAAATCTTTGACTTTGAGAGTCTTGCTGGTATTTGACAACAAATTCACGACGTAAAATATCTGATATATCGGCAAAATACTTTTCTGACTGCCAATAACCTTCTAGAAGGATATTATTGGGGGCTTCTAAAATATCGGGATCAAAGTGAAATTGTTTTTCAATTATCCAATTACTATTTTTATACTTTTTGAAACCTAGTTTTAAGCTAACTTTTTGCTTAAATTTATTTAAATTATTGTGGGAATATACTATATCGTTAATTTCAGATTTAGTCGCTAGATATTCCCAAATATGAAAGCAATGCAGATCATATTTGCGTAATTTATATGACTCAAATTCAGTGAGATCGAGTTTTAGAATAGTCGAATGCTTTTCTGCTAGTCTCCTAGCAGTGGCATACTGAAACATTTGATTACCTAAGCCACCCTGAAGTTTTACTAAAATCATAATTAGTCCGATTTTTTGATAGCTATTATATAAAATCCGAAGCTTAGTAAACCTGACAAGTCTTTGTCAGAGAATCTTTATAAAGCATTCAGTAATATTTTTAAAACCAATCTCTCTTATCTTCAGCTTTGGTTAGCTAATTCGCGATAAAGGCGTAAACCCTCGATTGATATGGCTTTCAATTTAAATTGTTAGTAATGGCTAAAATTTTTTTGATCCTAGGTTATAGCTTTATATCCCAATTTAGCTGACCAGTGCCAGTACCTTCAAAGAAAAGATTTGATTCGTTGGGTAATTATATTCTTAGTTTGTTGAAGAATCCTTTTAGGCAACTTTATTCTTCTAGACATTTTTCTGTCCCAAACTTGTCTCAATAACTTTTGCTTCTGAATGTGAGATAAATCTACTATACGAGTAATCAAGTAATCATAGCCCTTAAAATAGCTATCCCAGTCTTCTTTAGTGTTAACCGATGGAGACTCAGGCAATATTCTTTTATGAAAGAGGGTTTTAGGTTCAACTATAAATTTTCCCAATGACAACAATTTAAAAACAAACAGCATGTCTGATCCCCATACATCATTTATAAGAAAGTGAGAGGTACTGGCAAAAGCTTGTTTCGTAAATTTTTTACGCATTAGCCCATAAATAGGATTAGCCTTGCCAAGTGATTCAAACTGATTTAAGTAATTAGATAAACGTTGAAACAGATCATCATCGGGAATATCCAAAATATGTGGATAACTGGTGATTTCATTATTGTTAAGATCAATCGAATTGAACATGGAAAAAGAAATTACTGCCTTATCTTCTTTACAAAGTATATCCAACAAGGTTGATATATATTCTGGTTCCCATAAGTCATCATAGGCAGCCCACATAAAATATTCACCGCTAGCGATATCTAAAACCTTACTGAAGTTTTTCACCGCTCCTTCGTTAGTTGCATTACAAACATATTTAATTCTGGAATCTCTATTAGCATATTCCAAACAAATTGATTTTGTATTATCGGTCGAAGCATTGTCAGAAATTATCAATTCAAAGCTAATATAATCTTGTTCTATTAGAGAATTTAGTGATTGCCTAATAAATTTTTCGCCATTATAAACTGGCATTCCTATACTAACTAGTTGACTATATTTTCGCATAATTCTTAAAAGAGACATTAATTATCTTTTGTTAATTAAATCCTCTATTTTCCAGATAATTATCATCTTGAAACAATGACTAATTAGTGATTTAACAAAAAATATTAACACAATAATTTTTGTTAAAGGATTTGCATTAATATTCAGAATACTTGCTTTAATGTCTGACCAAGCATTGCAATGATAGCTTACGATGTTGATTGATTCTAAAACAAATCGCTTAATCTGCCTTAAGATATACTTCACTAAGTTAATCTTAAGAGAATCTTTAATGTAGTTACTTGGCGTATTAGTCTTGTTTTGAGAGACAGATTGGGAGAAAGAAATTTTACTTAGAGATGGAGAAAATTTATATTCTCTAGCAGCATATATATAAGTACTCAAAGGGACTGTTTTATAAAATAGTACCTTTGGGTCAACTACAATAGACCCTTTAGAAGACACATGAATAAATACAGGGTTTTCATTTATGAAATTTATGTTTGACACTATAGAATCGTCTAGTTCTTTAAATAATACTTCCTTTCTATACAAACCGTATATTAAATTGCCATAGTTATATTTAGTAACTTTTAGCAATCTTGATAATTGAGATTCATTTTCTGCTTTTTTATAAAAGCCTTGTCCTTCCGCAAAAAAAGGAAGAGATATTCCACTTAACAACCTGTATTGAGCTTCTGCCATTACCAAAACTATACTTTGATCAACTATCAAATGATTGAGTAGGGTAGAGATAAAATTACTCTCCCATAAATCATCACAGGCAGCCCACATAAAATACTTCCCCATAGACAAATCCAAAACTTTTGCAAAGTTTGGCATTGCTCCTAAATTGTGTTCGTTTCTAGAATATTTTACCCTTTTATCTTTGTATTGGTATTGAAGACAAATATTTTGCGTATCATCAGTTGAAGCATTATCAGAGATTATCAATTCAAAATCAGTAAAATCCTGAGCAATCAATGAATCTAAAGCAAATCGAATCGATTTTTCTCCATTGTAAACGGGCATACCAATACTTACTACAGGAATATTGTCTTGCATTTTAGTTAATAATCTTCAATTATTTACTGGATATTTGATTTGCAGATAAAACATTAAATTAACGGCTCTTCTAGATTTGCGGTGACAAATAAAGTTAATAGAAATCAAGATCTTCTCCTATAGATCTTGTCCTATCAAAAATTTTAGTAATAAATATACCCATAAATATATCCCTGTAGGATATTTTCCACCCAGAAGAGCCGATTTATATAACTTTGTAGCTTTATCGCCAGTAAAGACTAAAATTATTATAAAATCTGGCTTATAGCTCTATACCCCTACTTAAAAGACCAATGCTTTTTCTATATTCCAATTTTAGAATTAAATGTTTGAGCTTTATCTTACTCGCTTCAAATAACCATCTGGGGCAACAGTAATCAGCAGCTTATTTTGCATATCTTTATCGATCGCAAATTCAGGATGGTTTTTCAAGTATTCCCACACGGCGGTTTTCGGGTTGTTGCCAACTCCCCAAGGGCGATCTTGCGAGAAATACAGGAAATTCTCGCAAACGAATAAACCCTATAGACAACAAAAAATTTTCATTAAATCCTGAAATAGCCTACACATGCGTCAAATGGGAGCCTCTTAAGCTCGACTTTATTCAAATCGAGAACATTTTTAAGTGCTAATGTTTCCCCAGAAAAATTTCTATAACATACTTCGTCGAGTACAACCACGCCCCCTTTTGGCATCAAAGGCAAAAAAGTTTCTAGAGCAACTTTAGTCGGTTCGTACAAATCTGTATCGAGAATCAACATGGCTATTCCTAAATCTGGTCTGGTTTTAACAAACTCAGCAGCAGTTACAGTAATATCTCCTTTGACAAGTTCGCATCGTGGAATCTGGTTTACTGGACGAATCGCATCGTTCATGTCAATGATGTTTTTAAGCAAGTCATAATCGGTATCAGAAAACATTTGCTCGTTGATATCCTTTGGATCGTTTTCTTCTGATATGCTTCGGAAGCCTTCAAATGTATCAAATCCAATAATCGAGCGATTGATCGCATAAGGTTCCAGCAACACCGAAAGTTGAAAGTAGAGCATCAGAGAATTGCCGCGATGAACACCACATTCAATAATTGCACCCGGAATATCGAGAACCATTTTAAATAATTCGACACGCGAGAGCATTTGCGTAATCTGGATGCGATTCGCAAAAAGGAATGGGGCATCGGCAAGATATTCAGCGGAGCAAGACGAAATTAGATGGTGGCGCTGCTCGTTGTAGGCTTTTTCTTGTTCGGTCAGACGACGTTTAGTCATTTAAATAATTCCTAGGGTGAATAGAGTGAAAAATCTGAGGCATTAAACATTTCCTTGAGATAATTTTCAACGCCTTGAGCTTGACTATCAATATTAAGTAGTTCCACTCCTTGCGCGATATCGCGCTTGTTATATATGCGAAAATCTATACTAAAACGAGTTAGTTGAGTGAGATTTGGAACTGTCGCGTGTAGATGCGTACCAGAGAAGATCATAATATCTCCACGATTTCCTCCAATTCTAACTTGATGCGATTGTTCTAAATCTTCCAAGGGAAGTGGATGAACTCTCTCCTCTCGCTCGATGTTATTTACGGCTTTCTTACGTTCAACCTTTGTCCAACGCTCTAGATCGAAATTTTCAGAACTATTTTGAACGGGTTTTGAAAAGTAAGCAGGATAAATAGCCATGGTTTGCTCGGGCATAATCGGAAATATAGGCATCCAATGGTTGATTTGATATGTTGGACTTCCATACCAAGTATCGCGATGGGGCGCATAGGCGTAGCTAACACCTGCGTGTAAATACGCATAATTGGGCACTACCCGAATGCGGGGCACGTCGAAGCAATATTCTAACGGATCGGAGTCCATCTCAATTAGAAATTCGCGAATGAGCTCCTTTGATCGCAGGCTATTTGTGAACTGGTTTTTGGTTTTTTCTACAATTTTGACAAATTCTTGAACGGGAAGATTGAGGAAAGCTGTCTGTGGGTCTTGGGCTTGAAATTTTTCACGTAAAACTTCAATAGCATAATTACATAGTTTGGAGCAAGAAACTAAAGAAGACATCAGAAAGATATCTCCTGCGTATATTCGCTTCCTACGGTTCTCATCGGTTAGCTTTTGATTCAGAATGATGTCGATCATAATTTCCTCATATTACTCGTTTCAAATAACCATCTGGCGCAACTGTGATTAACAATTTATGTTGAATACTCTTGTCAATTTCAAATTCAGGATGGTTTTTCAGGTATTCCCACACTGCTGTTTTTGGGTTGTTGCCAACTCCCCAAGGGCGATCGCCAAACATATCAGCAGGTAAATCTTCAATCACAGTGTCAAATACTACGCAATAGCTATCAACAGAAGTCAGTGGTGCATAGGCTTCTAGCTCAGCAAGTACATGATCGTGGGTGTGGTTACTATCTAAATAAATCAAGATTTTTTGCTTACCTTCTGCTTTGGCTTTGACTTGCTCCACAATCTCAGGAGCGATGCTAGATCCCTGAATCATGGATATCCTTTTAAACATGGGATGGGCTTCGATCGCTTCACGGTTATGTTCGCGAATATCAATATCTAAGCCCAACACTTCAGCATCTTGGCAACCTCCACAAATAGCATTTAGCTCTAACATCGAAGCAGAAAAAATCAACGATCCACCATGAGCAATACCAGTTTCGATAATTAGATCAGGTTGAATCGACCAAATCAATTCCTGCATCGCAATCATATCTTGCGGATACTGGATGATTGGGCGACCTAACCAAGAAAAATTATAAGAATATTTTGCTTTGATTGAATTTTGTATAAAAGAATTATTACTATTTAATAAATCTAGATTTTTGCCATTACTATTAATTCTTTCATGAGTTTCTTGTTCAAAATTATTCATAATTAATCCACTGTTAAATAATTGAATTTATTATCTGTTAAATCAATAATCTCTTTCAAATAATTACTGTTCATAACAAAAATATCTGCTTTACAGGGTAAATATTTAAGCGCATCTTTTGGAGCTAGAACTAAAAGACCAGTTCCAGCTAAGTATTTGCCTTGTTTTGCAGAATTAATGTCAATAACAGTCTCAATATTTATACCTGAGCGTTGCATGAACAAAGAAAATATAACACCTTTTGATGCACCGCCCCAAACTGCAAACTCTTTTCCTCCATGATTTGTTAAGGCGTTTGCATATTGGTTAACTGTGTTAAGAAATCTTTCTGGAAATTCAATCTGGCATGATTTGTTAAAGGCTGGAAGTCTAACTGTAGCTAAATCTGCAACAACGTATAAATATTGCCCCCCAAATGTGTGACCTGCTTCATATACTACCCCAAACATTCTGTAAAAATCATCTATTTGAAAATAATTGACATGCTCATAAAAAATATCAAACCAAGCACAGTGGTCACAAATCCATCTAAAGCAGGGAACTTCAATATATATTTTTCCACTTCCACTATTTGCATCACGAATTCTTGATAAGAAATCCACAGGATCTTTTACATGCTCTAGAACATGCCTCAAAATTATTCCGTCTGACTTTATTCCAATCTCTGGGCTAAAGTATTGCTTGATAACCGAAGGATTGCTTCCTTCATAAGTAGGATCTATTCCTGTGATTTTAAATTCTTGACTTTGCAGGTATTCTAAAAAATAACCTTTACCGCAACCAACTTCTATAAGCGAATAAGATTCAAAATGTTTTTTGATAATCTGGGATATATCTTTAAGATGTTCTCGAAAAGTATTACTAACGGCTTGCTCATTTTGATAATCACTATCATATCGCATTAGATTTTGGTCAAAAATTCGATTAAAAATCAATCCAGTTTCAAGATCCTGAACAAGTTCAATATCACCCTTAATACAGTTTTGAGCTTCTTCCTTAGAAGAAAACATTCGATTCTGAAAAACTGGTAACTGATGAGCCTGATAAACTTCTTTATAATCTTTCATTGCATACCTAAACATTGAGCTAGTTTTTGACGATCACCCCAAAAAGCCATTGGTTCGTAATCAGGATATGAATAATATCCAAGATTAAGACTTAAAGAATAATTTTTTTCCTGTATCCAGTTCTCAATTAACTTACGAACTGATATAGGTATTCCCGAACAGATATTTATAATTCCATTGTTTCGTTCTGTTAAAGCCAAAGCAACAAGATACTTTGCAACCTCTTGAACTGGAAGATAATCTCGTAGCTGCTCTCCGCCCGACATGTTAAAAACATTCTCTTTTCTATCTATTGCTTGATTAAGTTGAGAGAATAACGACTTTTCAGATTGACCACCACCATATATATAAAATAGCCTTGCCCATGTCAAATTAAATGGTTGAATCTGCTGTAGATACTCTAATTGACATCGCAGAGAGTTTTTTGCAAATCCATAGGGATTTGTTGGGTCTGCCTGTAAGTCTTCATTTAGTAAACCAGACTGCATTCCATATTCAAAACAGGTTCCTGCAACAATAAGTGTTTTTAGCCCAGATTTTACTAAATTTTTTAAAAATCTATACTGATTTGGCAATTCATCTTCAAAATGGTGCAAGGATCTATAGTTGGGTAATCCATCCCATGCAAGATGTATGAGTACATCAGGACAATTTATTTGTTCATAGCAGTCTACAGGAGGATTTTTTAAATCAATTTCGATAACGTTTTTATCTAAAAAATCATAACACTGTGTTGAAGAACGAACAACTAGGGTTGATAAAACCTCCAAGCGATTTAGCTCATTAACAACGTGCTTGCCTATAAATCCAGTTGCTCCCGTAACAGCTATCTTCATAACTTTATTACTATTTAATATGACTAATGATCGCATATTTCACGCCAAGATGAGCTTTAAAAGCTTCTTCAAAACGACTAATGTACTCATAACAGCGATCGCCCCAACCGTGACGCGCCGCATCAGTTGCATACTCAACTTCAAGCTCAGTTATCGAAGGTTTGGTGTAATAAATACGGGATTTTTCCATACGAGCTAATATTTAATATTGAGTTTTAAGGCATCGTAAGGCTACGATTAATGACATCATTGAGCGCATAGGGACAGGCATCTGGCATCTCTAAACCCGTCTCAGCGATCGCATCTAAACAGGCTTTTTTGTATATCATAACTAAATATTCATCTGTCATATATTTTTTGAGGCTAGGACTATCTGCCAAATAATCAATAATATTTGATCTCTCCCTTTGAATCGTACCTAACCAACTACGCGATCGCAGTTGAGGTTGATTGTCCCACTTAAGCAAATGATGCACAATCAAACGCATACTACTTAGCAGCCTATCACGCTCTCGTTTCGACAAATCTCTAACCTCCTCCACTAGATTTCCGATATCTAGCTCATCAAAGCGCTTGTTAGCTATCAGATCAGCCATCTGCTCTGACCACAAAGCAAAATCTTGGTCGTACAAGGCTTTCATATTTTGATATCCTCCTTGAGCATTATCTGTCTTGCCAAAACTTGTAGGACAAATCTCTTTCTGAGATAATTTTACTTTCTATTTGCCATTCTAGCTGAAACTCTGGATCATTCCATCTGATACCCCTAGCCGACTCAGGATGATAAAAATTAGACATTTGATAAAACACTTCAGAATTATCGTCTAAGGTTTGAAAGCCATGAGCAAAGCCTTCAGGAATATACAACATTTTCCGATTATCAGCATTTAAGTCAACAGATAACCAATCCTTGAAAGTAGATGAATCAGGACGAATATCAATAATTACGTCATAAATCGCCCCTCTAATACATCTAACCAATTTTGCCTCTTCGTGGAGTTTTGCTTGATAATGCATTCCCCGTAAAGTTCCTTTTTTTAGATTAAAAGAAATATTGCACTGTACTAGATTTGGATTTAATCCGCGATCGCTAAATTCTTGTTGACACCACGAACGGGCAAAAAATCCACGATCATCACTAATTGGCTCAATTTCGATAATATAAGCATCTTTTAGTTTGGTTTCTATAAATTTCATTCCAGTACCTCAACTTCTGGAATTGGGACAATAAACTTTCCACCCCATTCATGAATGTAAGCAAGTTGTTCTTTAATTTCATTTTTGAGATTCCAAGGCAAAATTAAAACATAATCAGGTTTAGTTTCTTTGATCTTTTCAGGAGCATAGATAGGAATATGTGTACCAGGTAAGAATAAACCTTGTTTGTGAGGGCTGCGATCGCAAGTATAGTCAAGAAAATCTGAGCGTATACCACAATAATTCAATAAGGTATTACCCTTTGCTGGTGCTCCATAGCCGACGATAGTTTTTCCCTCGTTCTTTGCTGTGATCAAGAAATTTAATAACTTGCGCTTGGTTGACATTACCTGCGTATTAAATTGTAAATAGGTTTCAACCTGATCTAGTCCTGCTTGCTTTTCTTTATCTTTTAACACTAATACGCGATCGCTAACTACCAACTCTTGATTGCAGTCATGCTTACCATATATCCGCAAAGACCCTCCATGAGTTGGCAGTTCTTCAACATCAAATAAGGTTAATCCATGATGAGCAAATATTTTTTCAACGGTTATAAAGGAAAAATACGAAAAATGTTCATGGTAAATAGTATCAAACTGGTTGTGCTTAATTAACTGCCAAAGATGAGGGAACTCTAAAGTAATTACACCTTCAGGATTTAGCAATATTTTCATTCCCTGAACAAAATCATTAATATTTGGCACATGAGCTAAAACATTATTCCCTAACAACAAATCTGCTTTTTTATTTTGATTTACCAACTCTTGAGCAGTTTGCACACCAAAAAATTTAACTAGAGTTGGTATTCCCTTAGATTCAGCCACTTGAGCAACATTATTAGCTGGCTCAATTCCTAAAACAGGTATATTTCTCTCTTGAAAAAATTGTAATAAATAGCCATCGTTACTAGCAATTTCAACAACTTGACTGGATTTATTAAATCCAAATCGATCAATCATCAAACTTGTATATTGCTTAGCATGATTTAACCAAGTATCTGAATAGGAGGAGAAATAAGCATAATCACTAAAAATGTGATCAGGTGATTCAAATTCTTCTAGTTGAACCAATAGACAGCGATCGCAAATATAAGTACAAAGAGGATAAAACTTTTCTGCTTGATTTAATTGCTTCAATTTCAGATAAGAATTAGAAAAAGGAGACATACCTAGATCAACAAAAGTATGTTTTAAGCTAGTTTTACAAAAGCGGCATTTTTGATGTGTCATAATTTCATAGCTTTATATTAGTGATTGCTATATGTAGACTACTTAATATTCATAAACTGGTTGATTTGATCAATTGTAAACTCTCGCATATTACTTTCAGCTTGTAAAGCGTTTGACCAATCTATAACCCACAGCAAAGCTGTATATACGTCTAGTTTTGGTCGCCACTTTAGTTGACTACGCGCTTTAGAACAATCTAACTTTAAATAATTAGCCTCGTGGGGTTGAGGCAAAGCTTCTTGCTCCCATCCTACATTGCCATCCCATAGATTTGCCATCTGCTCCACAATCCAAGCAACCGTTTGAGCATCAGATTCATTTGGACCAAAATTCCAAGCACCACTATAATTTCTCCCATCTATGTACAAATGTTCGGCTAAAGTGAGATAGCCAGCCAGAGGTTCAAGTACATGTTGCCAAGGACGAATGGCGTGAGGATAGCGAATTAAAAATTTTTGCCCAGTCTGCCAAGCTTTAATAATGTCGGGAATTAAGCGATCGCTTGCCCAATCACCACCACCAATCACATTACCCGCACGAGCAGTTGCAATCCCAGTCCCGTGTTGTTCGTAGTTTGCAGGATGAAAGAATGAATTGCGATAGGCAGATGTAACTAGTTCAGAACATCCCTTACTGCTGCTATAAGGATCGTAACCGCCCATTGCTTCAGATTCACGGTATCCCCAGACCCATTCTTGATTTTCGTAACATTTATCTGAAGTTACGTTAATAAATGCTTTAACCTCTCCCACTTGCCGCACTGCATCCAACACATTAACAGTTCCCATAACATTCACTGCGTAGGTTTCTATAGGATGTTTATAGGATTCTCTGACTAATGCTTGTGCCGCCATGTGAATAACGATTTCTGGCTTATATGTTTTCATTATTTGGACGAGATGATCTAGATCTCGCACATCACCAATTATCGAGGTCATGCGATCGCCTACCTGTGCCAAATCAAATAAACATGGCTGCGTAGGCGCAGGCAAACTATAGCCAACAACTTTGGCTCCTAAAATTTGAAGCCAAATCGATAGCCAACTTCCTTTAAAACCAGTATGACCAGTCACTAAAACTTTTTTATCTTGCCAAAACTCTGGAATCATTACCATACCTTCCATGGAGCATTTCCAGATTCCCATAGACTCTCTAAGTAATTTTTATCTCTAAGAGTATCCATTGCTTGCCAAAAACCATAATGACTAAAAGCAGATAATTCCTGTCTATCCGCAATAACCGTTAAAGTTCGTGACTCCCAACTGGTCTGGTCACCTTCTAATAGCTCAAAAATTGCTGGTTCTAAAACAAAGTAACCTCCATTAATCCATCCACCATCACCTTGAGGCTTTTCTTGGAAATTCAAAACCATGCCTTGCTCAATATTAATGTTTCCATAGCGTCCAGGTGGCTGCACCGATGTAACGGTAGCCATCCGCTTTTGGGTGTAATGAAAATCGATTAGCTCTCTAATATTTACATCACTTACCCCATCTCCGTAAGTAAAACAGAAAGTCTCGTTGCCAATATAATTTTGTACTCGTTGCAACCTTCCTCCAGTCAAGGTTTCTTCACCTGTATCTACCAAGGTTACACGCCAAGGTTCAGCATGTTTTCGATGTACTTCCATTTGATTAGACTGCATATCAAAAGTAACATCAGACATATGTAAAAAATAGTTGGCAAAATATTCCTTAATGACATATCCTTTGTAACCACAACAAATAATAAAATCATGAATTCCATAGTTAGAATAGGTTTTCATGATGTGCCATAGTATCGGTTTTCCACCTATTTCCACCATCGGCTTAGGTTTAAGGTAAGTTTCTTCACTGAGCCTCGTGCCAAGACCACCCGCTAAAATTACTGCTTTCATATAACTCTAACCAAATTCCAGTGTAGTTGAGGACGGACAACACCAGGTATTGTACTTGTATAGCCATGTTGTCTAGCAACAGTCCCTTCTAAAGAATCTTTAATATTGAAAGAAATAACATTTGGCTCAAAAAAATGAACCTTAACGCCCGATTCAAAAGAACTAATAGCTAATCCAACAAAGTAAGCTCCTTCATTAAGAAAATTTTTCGGTAAATTACATTCTGATATATATTCTCCAACAGGCAGTATGTTTGATTCTTCAACAGAGCTGATGAATGCACATACCCCATCGGCTGTATAAAAGTGAAAATTTGGAATAAGTCTGTAATTACTAAGTTGTAGAACTTTATATTTTATTGAAATTTTAAAGTCTTCATTAATGAATATTTCTGGCGTGATTTTACCCATAATATTTTCAACCTGACCTGATACAAGTTGGACATATTCATCACCAACCTTTCGCTTTGTGAATTCAATAAAAGCTGGTGAACCTTGGCCAGTCGAGTAATATTCCATGATTACCTCGGAAGTATTTCCTGTTTTCCTGATCTTCCCATTGTCTAATAAAATACATCTATGACAGAGCGATGTAACTGTAGGCATATTATGACTAACAAAAAGAACAGTTCTCCCTTCATTTTGAGACACATCCTCCATCTTTCCCAAACACTTTTTTTGAAACTGAGCATCCCCCACCGCCAAAACCTCATCCACAATCAAAATCTCAGGCTCCAAATGCGCCGCCACCGCAAACGCAAGCCTTACATACATCCCACTAGAATAATGCTTAACAGGCGTATCCAAAAACTTCTCAACCTCCGCAAAATCAACAATCTCATCAAACTTTTTCTTAATCTCCGCCCGACCCATCCCCAAAATCGCGCCATTCAGAAAAATATTTTCCCGTCCCGTTAATTCAGGATGAAACCCAGTCCCCACCTCCAATAAACTCGCCACCCGCCCCTTAATCGATACCCTTCCTGAAGTTGGCTCAGTAATCCGACTGAGGATTTTTAAAAGCGTTGACTTACCCGCACCATTACGCCCGATGATGCCAACGCGATCGCCCTGCTTAATTTCAAACGACACATCCTTCAAAGCCCAAAAATCCTCATGCTCTGGATCTTCAAATTTTTGCATCGGGTGAAAAATTCTTTGCTTTAACGACTTTGCGCCATTAGCAATTACATCGCGCAGTGCGACATAGCGCTCCTGTCTCTGATGTCCAATCACATAGCGCTTACTCAAATTTTCAACTCGAATTACTGTATCAGACATCTTAAAATTATATCTAAAAATGGATATTTCGCTCTAAGACATCCCTAATTCCATAAGGACAAACCTCTGGAAATTGTAAGCCTGTCTCTCTAAAAGCATCCGCACAGGCTACCACATACATTTTATGCAACCATTCATTGGCTAAATAGCGCTGCAAGCTAGGACTATCTGCCAAATACAGCGAAATATTCGCTCGCTCCCGTTGAATAGTTCCCGCCCAACTCCGCGATCTTTTTTGTGGTTGATAGTCCCACTTTAGCAAGTAATGCACGATTAAACGTAGGCTGCTCAACAGTCGATCGCGTTCCCGTTTCGACAAATCACGCACCTCTTCAACTAAATTTTCAATATCTAATTCCCCAAAACGTCCCGCCGCGATCAGATCTGCCATCTGTTCTGCCCAGAGTCCATAGTCTCGTTCGTACAAAGCTGTCATCTCACTCACCCTCTAACAAATTAATATCTCGATTTAGCGTATCGCTAATTACATACGGGCAGTCAATGGGCATATCTAAGCCCGTCTCACCGATCGCATCCAAACGACCAGTTTCATAAACTTGACCTAAATATTCATCAGTTAAATAGCGCTTTAGGCTTGGACTATCTCGCAAATATTTCTTGATATTCAGTCGTTCTCGTTGAATGGTAACTTGCCAACTTCTCGATCTTTTTTGTGGTTGATAGTCCCACTTGAGTAAATGCTGCACGATTAGACGCAAGCTATTCAATAGGCGATCGCGTTCCCGCTTTGACAAATCGCGCACCTCTTCAACTAAATTTTCAATATCTAATTCCCCAAAACGTCCCGCCGCGATCAGATCTGCCATCTGTTCTGCCCAGAGTCCATAGTCTCGTTCGTACAAAGTTCTGCTCATGACTCACAAGCTTCTATAAAAAGGCAACTCTAAGTTTTGTATTCTCATATCGATTATATCCTGCAACGCCCAAAAATCCTCATGGGCAGGATCTTCAAACCTTTGGTTAGAGTTAAAAAATCTTTGCTTTAACGATCTTGTAGTATTTGCGATCGTATCGCTTAAGGTTACATTGCCACCTTGCTTATGATGCCCAATCACATATTTTTTACCCGAATTACAACGTCAGACAAGTTTTACTCCTCAGACAACTTCGCAACAAATTGATTTAGATCTGACTCTAAATAGATGATTAATCTTAAGGACTTATCTAGATTACCCTTTAACTGCTCATATTCTATTGTTGCACCATAGGCATGACGAAAAAAATGCCGAAAACCTTTTAAATTACTTAATAGTGAGTATGTAGCCGTAGTTAAAAAAGCAGGACGAATATTTGGTATTTCCGTTACCATGCGCTGAAGTAAGACACTGTGCCATTGACTAGAATCGCTAATATTATTTTCAAAATATCTAGCTACTATTTTAAGCAAATCTTCAGTTGCACAATAAAGATTATGAATTTGATAAGCAATACTTTCTAATATTGCCTGATCATCAGATTGTAGTCTTGCCGATCTATCAACTAATTTTTGATGGATAGATCTGATATCCATCATTTGAGCATTTAAATCAACCGATAGGAGTATTAACTTATTGTTTTCCATAAAATTCCTAATTGACGAATTTGATTGGCGAAATGACATTTATTAATTTCAATTACATCTACATCACGTCCCATTGCTTCGG
>JAJAZG010000228.1 GCA_026785865.1 Pseudanabaena sp. CAN_BIN31 | reverse complement strand
TTGGCATAATGAATTGGGGGATGATGATCTGTTTTCGCTTGAAACTGTCATTATCCCTTTTTGCTTAATTCCTATCTTTTTTTAGCTTCAATCTTGTCCAAAGTCCAATGATTACCAACAAGCGGCGAATATTTGGTTTAATCAGTCATTAATGGAACGTTATCGCTACGCCTTAGCTCGGGTCAATTTCTGGCAATCGGAACTCGAAAAACAAACTAAGGATGCTAAGCGTCAACAGGTAAATGCTGCGACTACGGTGGATTTGATGCAAATGCCGAGTTTGGAACTGCAACAGCGTTTACTAGGTTTAGTTGGTGGGAATATGGCGATCGCACTGCGCCTGATCGATATTGCTAAACAAGAGCATTCAAATATGCCTGAAATTTGGTATTGGCAAAAGGTTATTTTTGATTTAGAAGGCGATCGCGGCGATCAATAAAAATAAGTAAGCCCTCAACAGACATCTTTTGGGGTTTTGTTACAAAAATATAATTGACAATTGCACTTATTTAAAGCTAGAGTAGTGAGTTCGGAATTCCAAAACTGTAAAGCCATGCCGCTCCCGATTGTTGCCGTTGTCGGTCGCCCCAATGTGGGCAAATCTACGCTCGTAAACCGCCTGTCGGGAGAGCAATATGCGATCGTCTTCGACGAACCTGGTGTAACCCGCGATCGCGTTTATCGTGACTGTTTCTGGGGCGCACATGAGTTTCAAGTCGTGGATACAGGCGGATTAGTATTTGACGATGAGACTGAATTTTTACCAATGATTCGCGAACAGGCGGAGATTGCCATTCGTGAGTCGGTTGCCGTGATTTTTGTGGTTGATGGGCTGGCGGGTATCACTGATGCGGATGAACAACTGGGCGGCTGGTTGCGGCGACAAAATATTCCTGTGCTGTTAGCAGTAAATAAATGTGAAGGCTCAAAATTGGGGCTGTCTCTCGCTGCTGAATTCTGGAATTTGGGCTTAGGCGAACCGATCCCCATGTCAGGGATTCATGGTAATGGTACGGGCGAACTACTAGATGAATTAATCAAGCATTTACCACCTCCTGAGGAAGTAGTTAAGGAAACCGATGAAATTAAAGTAGCGATTATCGGTCGTCCTAACGTTGGCAAGTCCAGCTTGCTCAATGCTTTCATCGGTGAAAATCGCAGCATTGTCAGCCCGATTTCTGGCACAACTCGCGATGCGATCGATATGTCGGTCGAGCGCGATGGCAAAAAATATCGCCTGATCGATACCGCAGGTGTGCGCCGTAAAAAGAATATCGATTACGGTATTGAATTTTTTAGTATTAACCGTGCTTTTAAAGCGATCGGGCGTTCAGATGTAGTCTTGTTGGTGATCGATGCCCTCGATGGTGTTACCGATCAAGATCAAAAACTGGCAGGTCGTATCGGTGATGAGGGCAAGGCATGTGTAATCGTGATCAATAAATGGGATGCGATCGAAAAAGATTCCTATACCATTTACGACTACACCGCCGAAGTCAAGAGCCGTCTACTATTTATCGACTATGCGCCAATTATTTTCGTGAGTGCGCTCACGGGTCAGCGCGTCACCCAGATCCTCGATCGCATAGATATCGCCGCCGAACAACACAAGCGCCGCGTTCCCACCGCGATTTTAAATGAAGCTCTTAGTGAAGCGGTCACATGGCACGCGCCGCCCACCAGCCGTGGTGGCAAGCAAGGTAAGGTTTATTACTGTACCCAAATTTCTGATAGTCCACCGACGGTGATTCTCTTCGTTAATGATCCTCATCGCTTTAACGACAATTACAAGCGTTACATCGAAAATCAATTCCGCAAAACCCTCGGTTTTGAAGGTACACCCCTACGATTTATCTGGCGTGGCAAAAAAGATCGCGAAATCGAAAAATCGAAAAACTCTGCATTAAGATAAAAAAAGGGGCGCATTGCGTCCCTTTGTTGTGTTAAGCGCTATGACGGTTGCTATGATGTCGTTGCTACAATTTAATAAGGGCACGCAGAGAACTCATCGAAGGGCGATCGCTTGCCACAATAACTATGACAGCCCTAGACGCAACCAAATTTGAAGCCTATATGCTTGGAGCCGCAACTTTTGACTTAAGTGGGCTTCCCAAGGAATATTACACTCTTGTCGATGGAAGTAAGAGCATCACTTGGGTGCAGCCAATTTTCCAAGCTCTGGGGCTGAAGTCACTGTTAGCGGCTTCTTTGCCAGTTGAAAATTTTACCTATGCCGTAATTCACGGTGAAGAATATACTGCGGTTGTGATCAAGCAGCAAGGAAATTATTTAGCTCTATTAATCGATCCGCATATTGAAATAGTCGATGATAATTTTTTGAATTGGGCGCACTCGTTTAACGCGGCTACTCTTAGAAGCAATTCTAAATTTCAAGTAATTTAAAAATGATTTAAGATGTGGCGATCGCTATTTTTGCAATCCCTTATGGCTTCAGGCATAAAACATAAAAAAGAGAGGGTGCAAAGCGCCCTCTCTTTTTTGCCTGTAGACATTGTGAGCATTGTCTGATAAACCATTAGCTAACTACTGAGAAATTGGTTTTAATTACTGTGCGCCAGCTTAATTTTGTCGTTATTTTTGTCGTTTCCCTAGCCTTAGTGCTGTTCTCATTGCAAAACACCACTCCTGTATCAATCCAAATCGTTCCTCAACTTAAAGTTGAAGCCCCGATCGCGGTCGAGCTAATCTTATCGATGGGACTAGGTGCGGTTTTAGCTTGGATATTTAGCGTTTGGTCGGCATTACAAAAATCTATTGTTATGCGTAATAAAAATGTGCAAATTCAGAATTTGCAGGAAACCGTGCAGAATTTAAACTCTGAGGTTGAGGAACGCAAGCGTTTAGTTTCCGCCTCAGCGATCGATGTTGAGATCGATGAAGATAAATCCAAAAACTTATAAAAAAGGATCGGCGCTACGCGCCAATCCTTTTTTATAAGTTTTATTTTCTATTTCGCCGCAATCGGTGATATTTTTAAATATCCGCTTCTTGTAAGCTTCATGCCCCTATCGATCGCTGAATCAGTTACCAAAGATGCTATTGCCCTATTGATTGACCTTGCCGAACGTGGCGAGATCAATCCTTGGGATGTGCAGGTGATCGATGTTGTCGATCGCTTTTTGTCACGGTTAATTGTCAGCGATCGCCGCGACTTATATGATTCAGGGCAGGCGATGCTCTATGCATCAATGTTGGTACTGCTGAAGGCAAACTCATTGTCGGATATCCAATCCGCCTACGAAGAAGAAGATAATCCCGATGATGATCTTGAAGATTTAGAGTCGGTGACTATCGCCGACTCAATGCGATTACCGACGGATTTTGATAAACGCTTGCGCCGCTTGCCTGTCGCTCTGCCACCCAAGGCGCGACGGATTACCCTAGAAGAGTTAATTGCTCAGATTGAAGCGATCGCCGAAATTGTTGATCGCAAAACTAGTAAACCAGCCAAGCGTCAGATGCAGGGCAAAGTGGCAAGGCGAAACGCGATGAAGGCGATCGCGCAGCTAGCTCACAAAGAAAATCTGTCGGAGATGGTTACGGAAATCGAGCGTTATTTTTTGCTTCATCCCCATGAGGAGATTGAAATATCTGACCTAGCTGAAGTATTTAACGATCGCGTTGGTGTATTTTGGGGTTTATTGCTGATGTCTTCGCAGTCAAAAGTAGAATTATTTCAAGCAGACTTTTATGGCAAGATTCAGATTGTGCCAACGATTAAAGAAATCCCATTTCCTAATAGCTCATCTAATTCCACACTAGAATCTACTCAACTAAAATTAACATTCTCTGAACTAAAAGAAGTCTCGTGAAGTACCTTAAATCATTTGCATATTATCGCTATCAATATTTGGCAATTATGACAAGTATTGTGATTGGATTAGGTGCGATCGCGATTTGTATAACCAGTTTTACACCTGATTCATTAGCCCAGAACCCTATTTCTGGATACAAACCAAACATAATCAATAGCGGTAAAG
>JAJAZG010000227.1 GCA_026785865.1 Pseudanabaena sp. CAN_BIN31 | reverse complement strand
TTCAGCCAATGAACTTGCTCTACAGTTACGAGCAGGCGCGTTACCCGTACCTGTCGAAATTGTCGAAAATCGCACTGTCGGTGCAACTCTCGGCGCAGATAGCATCCTCAGCAGTATTTATGCGGGAGCGGCAGGTTTAGGACTGGTGCTAATTTTCATGGTGCTTTACTACCGCATTTTAGGTGTGGTCGCCGATATTGCTCTTGTTACTTATGCAGTGATTACCTTTGCTTCATTTGGGTTATTGGGCGTGGTGTTGACCTTACCCGGAATTGCAGGATTTATCCTGAGTATCGGCATGGCTGTGGATGCTAACGTACTCATTTTTGAACGGACTAAAGAAGAATTAAAGGCAGGACGCACCCTTTATAAATCCGTTGAGGCAGGTTTTTATCGCGCATGGTCAAGCATTCTTGATAGTAATGTCACCACCTTGATCGCTTGCTTTGCCTTGTTCTGGCTGGGTTCAGGATTTGTGAAAGGATTTGCGGTTACCCTTGGCGTGGGCGTAATGATCAGTATGTTTACGGCGATTACCCTCAGCCGATCGCTGATGTTGGCGATGATTAGTAATCCTGCTTTCCGTAAGCCCGAATATTACGGTATGAAAGCTTTTGGCAAAATCTCCACATCAACGATTGATATAGAAGCCGAGCCTGAAGAAAGCTCGAGCGATCGCAAAACTGATAACAAAAAAGACAATACAACTGGTGCAGTCCTATGAAATTAGATGTAATTAAAAATGCTCGTCTTTACATCACAATTTCGACAGCAGTGATTGTCGCTGGTTTAATCGCGATGGTCATATCTTTTCAGCAGTTAGGCTCACCTTTGCGACTAGGTATCGACTTTACAGGTGGATCTAGCGTCACCCTAGGTTTGGCTTGTAATGCTGACGGTTGTGGTAAGCCCATTGATGTGGCGATCGTTCGACAATCGGTAGAAAGTAAAGGCTTCGCCAATAGCGTGATTCAGTTGGTTGAGGGGAAAGATCTTAAAGGTGTATCGGTGCGGACGGCGCGTCTATCTACTGATGATCGTGCCAAGCTGAAAGCAACGATGACTGAGGCTTTAAAACAATATGGTGAGGTCGATCCCAAAAAGTCACAGATTGATGAGGTAGGACCATCGATCGGGCAGCAAGCACTCAAAAACGGCTTACTTGCCATTGCCCTTTCTTTTTCGGGCATCGGCATTTATTTAGCATTTCGGTTCCAGCTAGACTACGCAACTTTTGCCATTATTGCCCTGTTTCACGACATTTTGGTAACAGTAGGTGTCTTTGCTCTGCTGGGGCTAACTATGGGTGTAGAGATCGATAGTTTGTTCATTGTGTCGATGCTGACTATTTGTGGATTTTCAGTTAATGACACGGTAGTGATTTACGATCGCATTCGCGAGAATGTAAAACTAGATACGAGTGCGACTAGTTTTAATAATCTTGTCAATGCGTCGGTCAATCAAACTTTGGGGCGATCAATCAATACCTCACTAACTTCAACTCTGCCACTGATTGCCATTTTCTTGTTTGGCGGTGCAACCCTACGGTTTTTCTCACTGGCTTTGATTGTTGGCTTCCTGTCTGGAGCATATTCCAGTATTTTCAACGCCAGTATTTTGCTAGCTTGGTGGCGCAGTCGTTCATCAAACTATAGCGAGAATACTCCAACAATTAAAGCAAACTAATTTACAAAAAAGCTCCCTAAGGGAGCTTTTTTGCGATCGCATAGAACGCAGATAATTTTTTAAAAGTGCCGCTTTGCGGCACTTATAAAAAATTATCTACTCCCAATAGGCTGTAATGATTTATGAGTAATGAAGACATCAATGTTATTTCTGATCAACTTCTAGAGCGCCAAATCCAACGCTTAATCGAAGTGCAAACCTATTTGCGATGGATGTTTGATGTTTTTTTGTGGCTGACAGTGGGAACAGCGAGTATTTGGGCTTTGCGATCGGATATTGAGTTATGGATTGCGGCTTTTACATGGGCAGCAGTACGAATGAGTCTGATTTCCAATCGTTTACCAATGTTGGGTTTAGGGTTCTGTGTGGCGATGACTTTGGCAACCTTAGTTTGGCAGAGTTCCATTATTTTGTGGGGAGTTAATCAAAGGGAAAGGCGATCGCTAATTCAGCAAGTCCAAAAAATTCAGAAACAGGGAAAAAGTCATCTGCTATGGCGTTGGGTTTGTGAAGAGAAATTATGACTATTAAAGTTCTCCATCTCTCCGATATTCATCTTGGTAGCACGACGCATGGCAAGATCAATCCCCAAACGGGATTGAATACGCGCTTAGAGGACTTTGTGGCGGCGTTGACGATCTGTATCGATCGCGCCATCAATGAACCAGCCGATATCGTGCTATTTGGTGGCGATGCTTTTCCTGATGCGACACCGCCACCACTTGTGCAGCAAGCTTTTGCCAAGCAATTTTGTCGCCTTGCCGATGCAGGGATTCCCACAGTGTTATTAGTGGGCAATCATGACCAACATTCCCAAGGGGTGGGCGGTGCAAGCTTGGCGATTTATCGCAGTCTTGGCGTACCAAATTTTACTGTAGGAGATACGATCGCCACGTATCGCATCTCGACAGGGGCGGGGGATATTCAGATTATTACTTTGCCTTGGATTACGCGATCAACTTTGCTCACCAAGTCAGAGACAGAAGGCTTCTCAATGACAGAAGTGAGTCAATTTTTAATTGATCGCCTCCAAGTTGTGATCGAAGCTGAAATCCGTCAACTCGATCCAGAGCTACCAACAATCCTTTTGGCTCATGTGATGGTGGATACGGC
>JAJAZG010000226.1 GCA_026785865.1 Pseudanabaena sp. CAN_BIN31 | reverse complement strand
GACTTAAGATTTGTGGCGCACGCTGCGTGTGCGCCACAAATCTTATTTAAGCTTCATAAGCTTCTATCGGTAAGCAAGAACAAACAAAATTGCGATCGCCAAAAGCATTATCAATCCGTCCCACGCTTGTCCAAAACTTATGTTCTCTGAGCCAAGGTGCTGGATAAGCGGCTTGATTGCGAGTGTAAGGATGATTCCACTCATCAGCCAATAAAGCTGCCGCAGTATGCGGCGCATTTTTGAGAGGATTATCGAGTTTATCCATTGCGCCAGAGGCGATCGCATTAATCTCTTGCTTAATTGCGATCATCGCATCACAGTAGCGATCAAGTTCCGCTTTCGATTCGCTCTCAGTTGGCTCGATCATCATTGTTCCACTCACTGGCCAGGACATCGTTGGCGCATGAAACCCATAATCCATCAAGCGTTTAGCTATATCATCGACATCGATATCGGCGATCGCTTTGCAATCATGTAAATCGATAATACATTCATGGGCAACCAAGCCATTTTTGCCAGTATAGAGAATTGGGTAATGCGGGGCAAGACGTTGCGCCATATAGTTTGCATTTAAAATCGCAACTTCTGTCGCCAGTTTTAAGCCCTTCGCGCCCATGAGTGCAATATATACCCATGAAATCGTGAGAATGCTCGCGCTACCCCAAGGAGCCGCCGAAATTGTAGTTTGATTCGGCGCATCGGTAAAAGGATGTTTAGGCAAAAAGGGAACTAGCTGCGGCGCAACACAAATTGGTCCCATGCCAGGTCCACCGCCACCGTGAGGAATACAAAATGTTTTGTGCAAGTTCAAATGACAAACATCAGCACCAATATCTCCTGGACGGCAAAGCCCGACTTGAGCATTCATGTTTGCGCCATCCATATATACCTGTCCACCATAATAATGGATAACATCACAAATATCCTTAATTGCTTCTTCAAATACGCCATGAGTAGAAGGATATGTGACCATTAGCGCCGCAAGGTCATGCTGATGTTTTTCCGCTTTTGCCTTCAGATCATTAATATCAATATTTCCATCGTTATCGCAATTCACGGTGACGACCTTCATCCCTGCCATGACAGCGCTAGCAGGGTTTGTGCCGTGGGCTGAAGTGGGAATTAGGCAGATATGACGGTTGGTTTGACCGCGATGTTGATGATATTCACGAATTGTCAGTAGCCCTGCATATTCGCCCTGCGAGCCTGCATTAGGCTGTAGCGACACACCTGCAAAGCCTGTGATTTCAGCGAGCCAAGTTTCTAATTGCTGAAAGAGAACTTGATAGCCTTGAGTTTGCTCTAAGGGCGCAAAGGGATGAATGCCACCAAATTCTGCCCAAGTAACGGGAAGCATCTCTGAAGTAGCATTTAACTTCATCGTGCAGGAGCCGAGTGGAATCATTGATGTGGTCAATGATAAGTCTTTGGATTGCAGTCGATGGATATAGCGGAGTAGATCTGATTCAGAATGATAGGAGTTGAATACGGGATGAGTGAGATATGGTGTGTTGCGGATGAGGTGATTGGGAATTGATGATTGAGAAGAAGTGGCGATCGCATTTTCTTGACCAGCAAAAATCTCAATCAAATCAGCAAGGTCTTGTTTGGAGACAGTTTCATCGAGGCTAACCGTGATCGCCTGATCATCTAAATAGCGAAAATTAATCTGTTTAGCGGCAGATCTAGCTTTGATCTCCTGACTAGAGATTCCCTTTAGCTCAACGCGAATCGTATCAAAGAAAGCTTGATGAGAAACTGTATGACCAAGTTTTTCTAGAGATTGAGCAAGCGTCGAAGTCAAGAGATTTACGCGCTTGGCAATGCATTTTAATCCTTCCGCACCATGATAGACCGCGTACATACTCGCCATGATGGCAAGCAGAACTTGAGCCGTACAAATATTGCTGGTTGCTTTGTCTCGGCGGATATGCTGCTCACGAGTTTGCAATGCTAAACGCAAAGCAGGGCGACCATGCACATCTTTAGAAACCCCAATCATCCGCCCTGGCATCTGGCGCTTATAAGCATCCTTTGTTGCCATATAAGCGGCGTGGGGGCCGCCATAACCAAAGGGAACTCCAAATCTCTGAGCGCTACCGATCGCAATATCTGCACCAAATTCAGCAGGAGCTTTAATTAATGTCAGCGCTAATAAATCCGCCGCCACGATCGCTAAACCACCATGAGCGTGAATTTGCGAAATGCATTCGCTGTAATCATAAATCGCGCCATCACTAGCAGGATATTGCAACAGAGCGCCGAAATAGTCTTTATCAAATTCAAAATGATCATGCTTGGCAATAATCACTTCAATCCCCAATGGAATCGCACGAGTTTTGACAACGGCGATCGTTTGTGGGTGGCAATCACTAGACACAAAAAACTTGTTTCCCTTATTCTTAGCTAACCCTGCCGCCATACTCATCGCTTCCGCCGCCGCCGTTCCTTCATCTAAAAGCGAGGCATTGGCAATTTCTAAACCTGTTAAATCGATAATCATGGTTTGAAAGTTCAGCAAAGCTTCCAAACGTCCTTGAGCAATTTCGGCTTGATAGGGCGTGTACTGTGTATACCAACCAGGATTTTCCAAAATATTGCGCTGAATAATTGGCGGCGTGATGCAGTTGGCATAGCCAGTGCCGATATACGATCGCCAAACTTCATTTTTGGAGGCGATCGCTTTTAATTCTTGCAGCAGTTCATATTCACCGCGTGCTTCCCCTAATTGCAATGGCTGCTTGATCCTAATCGCATCAGGTACAGTGTTGGCGATCATTTCGGCGATCGAGTCATAACCGATCGCCGCTAGCATTTCCTGAATTTCTGTGGAACTAGCGCCAATGTGACGACTGATAAAACTATCAGTTGGTGCAAAATCTGCATCGCTGAGGGCTTCGCTAATATAGTCTCGATCTAACTTAGTTAGAGAAAAGGCTGGAACCTGCAATGACCATGTTTCTGTGGTTTGTGGAATAGTTGAATCTTGGTTTGTTAAGGCTAGTGAAGGTTCCAACATAGAAGTTACTGTGTAGAGTCAGCCCCTATCGTATTACAAATTCATTACAAAGTGTTAAGCATAGACCGTGATTTGTTAATCTGTTGACTGTAATGCGCTCAGATTTTCTATGCAGTCTAGTAATGTAAAGCTAAAACGAAAAAAAATAGACAAGAAATTTTCTTGGACTCCATATTTATTTCTGTTGCCAGCGATCGCCTTTCTCTGCTTGACCTCATTTTTACCAGTATTGCAAGCAATTTATTTGAGTTTTACGGATTATGATTTTGTCGGTAGTCCGAGTTTTATTGGCTGGAAAAACTATTTAAATCTCTGGAAAGATCAAACTTTTTGGAAAACCCTAAGAAATACTTTAACTTACCTCATATTT
>JAJAZG010000225.1 GCA_026785865.1 Pseudanabaena sp. CAN_BIN31 | reverse complement strand
TGATACAGTTATGGGTTGGCTTGATTTAGGCTTTTCTGCTGTTTGATTGGCTCAATCTACAACTATGACTTGGATATAGCTGAGATTAACCAAACCCGTTACTCTACCATGAAATCAGTTCTGCAAGAGGTCTATTAGAGAGCAAGCATGGAATGATAAGCCAAAATGGAAATGGTTAAAGGATTGGGCAATTTATTGTGGGGCAATTGGAGGACATTCTTATTATAGAAAAGACTTAACGAATACCACATTTGATGGAGCAGATTTGCGGAATACAGATTTACGAGAAACGATCCTTACCAATGCGAGTTTTGTTGGGGTAAAAAATTTAGAACTGGCGCGAGTAAAAGGCACCATTCTTGAAGATAAACGGGTACGCGCTCTATTAATCGATCCGCAAAGCGGACAGAGAAAAAATTTTTGCGGTGCAAATTTTTCAGGAGCTAATTTAGAGAATGCACAACTTGAAAAAGCAGATATGACAGGGGCAAACCTTCAGGGCGTGAATTTACGAAATGCTAAGCTGGCGGCAGCAAATTTGACAGGAGTAAATGCCATAGATGCAGACTTTGAGGGAGCTATACTCCATGATATTTGTATTCAGGACTGGAATGTAAGCAAAAAAACAAACTTTAAAAATGTTCAGTGTCGGCGTATCTATTTGAAACAAAATCAGGAGGAGCCTAAACCTGATAGTGGAGTATTTGGCGATGGCGAATTTGAAAAATGGATCGTTGACGTACACGATACAATTGATCTGATATTTCAAAATGGATTAAACCTGCGATCGCTTGCTTTTGCTATTACCCAAGTCAACATCGATCAAGAAGATACACAAATAAAAGTCGAAAGCTTTGCCCATAAAGGTGATGGTGTCGTAGTTGTCAAAGTTGGCATACAAAACGCAAGTTACTCAGAAGCATCTGGCGCGACCAAAGAAAATATTCACGCCGCCATCACTCTCGAATATACACAAGCGCAAGAGGCGATCGCCGCAGGCTATGAGCTACTATTACGAGCAAAAGACGATCAACTCGAAAAAGCGCTATTGCATAGCGACAGACTACATAGCTATGTTCAAGGTTTAATTGGTTGTATGAATCAACCCAGCCTATCAATCGTTAACAACAACTCAACTCAACAAGGAAACATTATGGCAGCACCTCAAAAACAAGTAGGCGGAAACAATGAAGAAGGGAATCGCATTAATGTAAGTGGAAACTTTACTAACACAGGGTCAACCGTCAACTTGGGCGAACTCAGCGGTCAAGTCACTAACAGCATCCAACAACTAAAAGATGTTCAAACTGGTCAAGCTCAGGACTTAGCGAAGATGCTCGCCAGTTTACAATCTGCTATTCAAGAAGATCAAAACTTAAAAGATGCAACTAAAGTGCGATCGCTCGAAGAAGTGAAAGTTTTATCAGAAGAAGCTAAAAAAGAACCTGATAAAAGAAATAGCTCACTTCTGTCTAAAGCAATTGCTTCTATAGCAACTATGGGTGAGATGCTCAGTGATAGCAGTAAATTAGCCAAAGTCTGTCAGACTTATCTACCGACAATTGCAAAATTTTTTGGAATCTAACCCCTTATATAAATAAGAATTTAAACCTATCAAAAAAATATTTTTTAACACTTTCGCGATATAGCTCAACTAAGCTATAATTGAAAACCTATGACTATAGGCTGACCTAGAACTCTCTTGCTAGGAACGCCGCAAGTAGGCATAGGGTGTAAACCGCAACAAGCTGAAATGCTCGCTGCTCTTACATTTCCGGGAGGAAAACAAAAAATCTCAAGGAGAACAGGAACAAGGATAAACTTAGTTATGCTCAATCGGACAAAAACTGCTTCTACTACCAATGTCGGCTTTACGCATGAAGATTTTGCGAAGCTCTTAGATAAATACGATTATCACTTCAGCCCTGGCGACATCGTTGCAGGTACAGTATTCAGCATCGAGCCTAGGGGCGCACTTATTGACATTGGCGCAAAAACAGCAGCATACATTCCGATTCAGGAAATGTCGATCAACCGAGTTGATCAACCTGAAGAAGTTTTGCAGAACAATGAAACCCGTGAATTTTTCATTCTCGCTGACGAAAACGAAGACGGACAGCTAACTCTTTCGATTCGCCGCATCGAGTACATGAGAGCATGGGAGCGCGTGCGTCAGTTGCAAGCAGAAGACGCAACTGTGCGATCGCTTATTTTTGCTACCAACCGTGGTGGCGCTCTGGTCAGAATTGAAGGACTACGCGGATTTATCCCTGGTTCACACATCAGCACTCGCAAGCCCAAGGAAGAATTGGTTGGCGAAGAATTGCCACTCAAGTTCTTAGAAGTGGACGAAGATCGTAACCGTCTTGTCCTCAGCCATCGCCGTGCCCTCGTCGAGCGCAAGATGAACAAGCTCGAAGTTGGTGAAGTTGTGATCGGTGTCGTCCGTGGTATCAAGCCTTACGGTGCATTTATCGACATCGGCGGAGTCAGTGGTTTGCTCCACATTTCCGAAATTTCTCACGAACACATCGAAACCCCTCACAACGTCTTCAATGTCAATGACGAAGTGAAGGTAATGATCATTGATCTTGATGCTGAACGCGGCAGAATTTCACTCTCAACCAAGCAACTTGAAGCTGAACCAGGCGATATGGTTAAAGATCCTCAGCTTGTCTATGCTAAGGCAGAAGAAATGGCTGCTAAGTATCGCGAACAACTCAATGCTCCTCCTGCGGCGATGGAAATTGCTGTCGCAGCAGTTGAAGAAGAAGAAGAGTTTGAGGTTCCTGATGCTATGGAAGAAGCGGAAATTCCTGAAGAGGTTGCAACTGAGGAAGTAGAAGAAGTTGTAGCTGATGAAGAAGTTGTAGCTGATGAAGAAGTTGTGATTGAAGAAGAAGTTGTAGCTGATGAAGTTGCGATTGAAGCTTAGTTACAGGCTGAATTCAAAACTGTAGAAAAGTTAATACTTTTTGTTAACAAGGTGAGATTTTCTCACCTTGTTTTGTTTTGGATATATAGCTATTGCCACTTGCCTTAAACCCCAAAAATGGAAGGGGGCGGGCCCCGCCGCCGGGCAGTTTTTTGGGTTT
>JAJAZG010000224.1 GCA_026785865.1 Pseudanabaena sp. CAN_BIN31 | reverse complement strand
ATATAGCTGTTGCCAAAACCAAAAAAGTAGATGCGGCGCGGCGCGCCGCAGCTACTTTTTTGGTTTTGGTTTGTCTTTATACAAGTGGCGACAGCTACAGTGAGCAATCCTGAGCCACTGATCAGCATTTTTTGTGATCGGTAATGAACTGTAGAATGTACTATGACAAACGCTGTAGCAAACCATTCCATGTTCACCTTCGCACTGCCCAAAGGCTCACTGTTAAAAGACTCTATCCGCTTACTCCAAGGAGTCGGACTCGACTTTAGCGCATTTCTTGATGCCTCTAACCGTCAATTGCAAATCACCGATCCGACAGGCACTGCTAAAGCACTGCTGGTGAGAGCGCAAGATGTGCCTGTATATGTGGAATATGGACAGGCACAAGCTGGCATCGTGGGCGAAGATGTATTGCGTGAAAAAACGCCTAAAGTGGCGAGACTGCTCGATTTAGGCTTTGGCGGTTGTCGAATGTCGATCGCTGTTGCGGGAGAGAGCCGCTACCGATCGCCCCTAGACTTGCCGCCCCATAGCCGCATTGCTTCCAAGTATGTCGGTTGCGCTCGAACCTATTTTGATAGCATCGATTTACCTGTCGAAATTATTCCCCTGTATGGCTCGGTGGAGCTTGGTCCGATTACAGGCATGGCTGAGGCGATCGTGGACTTGGTTTCGACAGGCAAGACACTCAAAGATAACGGGCTAATCGAAATTGAAGTTTTATATCAGAGTACGGCGAGATTTATCGGGCATCCGCTTAGTTATCGATTGCATAGCGATCGCTTTGGCGAATTGATGCGCCAGATGCAAGTTACTGTTTAACAAAAAAAGAAGCGCTTCGCGCTTCTTTTTTTAATTGGAAATCTTGCCCCATGCTGATTGTGCTGCTTTTTGGATACGGCTTACAGTTTTGGAAACTTTTCTTTCTAGATTTTTTTCAACATTTTCTAAAGCTTCGTTAACTGAATCCAATGCCCAGCTATCAAACTCTTCAAGGCGATCGCGTACTGAGTCAACCTGTTTATCGACCTGATTATTAACCTGTTTATGGGTTTTTTTGAAGTTTTTTTCGTACTGTTGTTGGGCTACGTCAGCGACCGTATCAACAGCATTATGGATAGTTTTTTCAATCTGACGTTTGATATCTTTTTTCGGCATCGCTATAACTCCTGAGTGGGTCACTGCAAAAGTATTAATCCTATCTATAATAATAGGATGATCGCCGCTTAATTGTTAGCTCAAAAAATATAAGGAGCATCAAAGATGACACAAGCAGTTATATCTACAGTCGATTTATATGATCGCGATTATTTTCTGTGGACTGACGACATCGCTGATAAGTTACGCGCTAGAGACTTTGAGTGTCTGGACATCGAAAATTTGATTGAGGAGATTGAGTGCTTGGGACGGTCAGAAAAACGTGAACTAAGAAGCCGCCTAAAAACATTGCTTGAACATTTACTCAAGCGGATTTATGTTGATATGCCCCAAGAGTTTAAAGGATGGGAGCGGACGATCAAACAGCAGCGATCAGAAATTCAGCTTGAATTCAAAGACTCTCCTAGCCTGAAGAGATTCTGGGATGATCTATTTGACACTGTGTGGTCTGTAGCCTTAGAAAATGTCCGCGATGAGTATGAACCTAAAGGCTTTGATTTTCCTGATACATGGCAGTTTAGCCGTGATATTGATACAGTTTTGAATACAAAGTTTTGGGAACTCTGATTCATACAACATGACACAAGATTTTCAAGCAGATTTCTTTGAACAGGGTTTGGCAAAAGCAAAAGGCGGCGATCGCTATGGCGCAATCCAAGCTTTTAGTTGCGCGATCGCAGCCAACTCGAAATTGGCTGAAGCGTATTATCAGCGAGGACTAGTCCTGTTTGATTTGGGCGATCGCCAAGGTGCGATCGCAGACTATGACCAAGCAATTAGCCTCAAACCTGATGCGATCAATGTGTATATGGCTCGAAGCATCACCCGCATTGCGATCGCCGATATTTTGGGCGCACAGGCTGACATTGCTCAAGCTTTGGTAATTAATCCCAAATCTGCGATCGCTCATCAGTTATTGGGCTTGACCTATAAGCAACAAAATCAAATCGAAAAGGCGATCGCTACTTATAAAAAAGCTGCCAGTCTATTTTTAGAATTACGAGACGAAGATAATTGTCGCCGTTGTATCGAGAGCTATAAACCGCTAGAAGCAATATTGCCGCCATCAATGGCTGATGTTTTTGCGAAAGTTGAGCAGTACATCGCTAATAGTGATTACACCAATGCTTTGATCGATCTCAACTGGATGTTGCAAATCGATCCTAAAAATGTGAAAGCTTTTTGTCTGCGTGGCTTAACCCTTGGCAAATTGGGCGATCCGCAATTAGCGATTAAAGATCTTAATCAGGCGACTTGGTTGGAACCAGAAAACCTCGAAGTTCGGATTAGTCGTGGCAAAATTCGACTCGAAATTGGTGACGCTCAGGGGGCGATCGCTGATTTTAATCAATTACTCCGCGAATATCCCAGCATGGCGGAAATCTACAGCGATCGCGCTAAGGCTCATCTAAAACTCAAAGACTATCGCACAGCGGTCGAAGATTTTTCGCGATCGCTATCTCTAAATAACAATAGTCCCCAACTATATGGCGATCGCGCTGAAGCTCGGTATGACTTTGGCGATATTAAAGGGGCGATCAATGATTACCAACAAGCAGCAAATATTTGGTTCAATCAGTCATTAATGGAACGTTATCGCTACGCCTTAGCTCGCATCAATCTCTGGCAATCGGAACTCGAAAAACAAACCAAAGATGGAAAGCGACAACTTACCAATGCGGCGGTGACTGTGGATTTGATGCAAATGCCTAGTCT
>JAJAZG010000223.1 GCA_026785865.1 Pseudanabaena sp. CAN_BIN31 | reverse complement strand
GGTTCAAACCCCAACCAAAAAAAAAAAAAAAAAAAAAAAAAACAAAAAATAAAAAAAAAAAAAAAAAAAAAAACACAAAAAAAAAAAAAAAAACCACCAAAATTCAACTCCGCCCCCCACAACACACCCAACCCCACCCCCCCCCCCCCCCCCCCCCCCCCCCCCCCCCCCCCTCTCTCTTTTGGGTTTTATGCCCTAATAAGACTGGCGACAACTATATATACAGAGCTTTCTATTTTAAGGAACTGTTGGATTTTTTTGAATCTGAATCAAAAGTAAAAAGGTAGCCAGAGAAATTATATATAGAACTAAAACAATTGGGAATAGAGACTCTACTATTTCCCAATGAGGAGGAGTGCTAGAGAGCGTTCTGAGATCTTCGGTACTAAATATCGATTGAATCAGGGAGTAACAACTCTTACCTTGATTCCATCCATAGCAACTGGCTGGACTAAATAGGATTTTTAGAATTTGGAGTACCAAAATTGGCAAAAGTAACACTTTGAAATATTTAACTTTTGCGTTACGATTCTTTAAGGTAACCCAGCTTATTGAAATTAGACAGATACCGTAGAACGGTAAGAGAGTGAAAAATGCAATTATCCAAGATGGAGAAGAAAAAGAAGTTGCAAGATAGACGGTCAAGCTGGCAAATAGGTAAAAAATGACAAATAGAGTGAATTTCCTAAAGCCGATCGCTTTTGACATGATAAGAATCCGAAAGACTAATGAAGTTGAAAATATTTAATTATTGATTTGCTCGATTATCTCATAAATGGCTCCCTGCCATTAAATCTGCATTCAATAAGCAGATGCAGTGCGGGCTTTGTCCGCACTGCATCTGCCTCAAATTCATTTATACCAAGCATTCTTGCAATTGCTGCTGAAGCAACTGAGCATCTAGATTTCTACCAATGAGAACCAATTGATTATTGGCAGGTCTCTGGCGATGGTCATAATTTAGTTCATAACGTTTACCGCTTAGTTGGAAAATAAAACGGAGATCTTGGGCAGCGAATGTGAGAACACCCTTGGCTCTGAATACATCAACAGGCATAACTTTATCAAGGAAGTAAGTGAATTTATCTAAATCAAGGCGGCGATCGCTTTGAAACGAGACAGAAATAAAGCCATCATTTGCTAAATGATCGGAATGATGATGATCGTGGTCATGCCCATGCTGATGATCATCATGTTCGTGGAAATGGGCGTGATCGTCATGCTTGTTCTCTTGCTGATAAATGCCATTTTCAGCCAAATCCACATCTAAGATTAATGGCAAGGGAACTTCACCATGTTGCGATCGCAAAATTCGCGCTTTAGATTTGGTCTCGCGAAGATATTGTTCCAATTCATCTACTTGTGATTCTGACACCAAATCTGTTTTGTTTAGCAAAACAATATCGCCATACTGCACTTGACTCAAAGCAGCTTCACTGTTGAAGTGTTCAGGCGTGAAGGTTTCGGCATCAATTACCGTGAGAATGGAATCTAGGCGGGTGAGATGCTTGAGTTCTGTTCCCAGAAAAGTCAAGGCGATCGGTAAGGGATCGGCAACCCCAGTCGTCTCGATCACCATATAATCAATGCGTTCTCCTCGCTCCAAGACATTGTATACAGCATCAACTAAGCTGTCATTGATCGTGCAGCAAATGCACCCATTACTTAGCTCCACCATGCCATCTTCAATATCGACCAGTAACTGTCCATCAATGTTAATGTCGCCAAATTCATTCACTAAAACTGCAACTTTTAAATCCTGACGATTTTTGAGAATTTGATTAAGTAGCGTCGTTTTCCCACTTCCTAGAAAACCAGTCACAATTGTGACTGGCATTCCACGCTTGGGGATATCGATTTGAGGGATTTGCATAGTATTTTGAGGGCTGACTTGATAAATGTGACTTAATAAATGTGACTTGTAAGTAGATACACAGCTACTTACACTGCAAAATGTTTGGCGATCGCCTCAACTCTTCCCGAAACCTTTACTTTTGCTATAGCGTACAGTCCGAAACTGAACAACATCAGTATTTGGGCTATAGATTGTATAGGTTGCTTTATTGGGATTGCCGCCAACATTACCGACACCGATCGCAAGGCGATCGCTAGTACTGTAAGTTTTAAGCTCCTGTTCGCCATCAAGAGTAACGACTGTTGAGGCAAGAGAACCATCCTTAATTTGATAGCGAAAGGTTTGCCCAGAACGCCCGCAAAACAAGCGATTGGCATTACTTCTCGCGATCCGATCTAAGAAGATTAAAGGCGAACTTTCGGGAGTGAGTTCTTCCATAACACTGAGACTACTGCCATGCACCAGTAGACAATCAAACTCCATAAAAGCAAAATGGAGATTACTAATCCATTCCACTGATTCTTTAGGAATATTGTCCCAAAGAGCCTTTGCCGTCGCTACGCCGTATTTCTCGACTACAGGATTTGGCTCGACATCAGGAATAAATCCATGCTGCATCATGACTTGTTCTTCCCACCAGCCTTTACAAACCTGCGGGATTAGCTCACCGATGCGCGGATTACGCACGCGATGGATGATTTTGTCGCTATCTTTACTAGCATTAATCAAATCACCAAGAATAAATAACTCAGTAACCTTAGGAACCTGATGCTTAAGATCTTCTAAAACGGCTTCGTAGGCTGGTAAATTCGCTTCGACACCGCTTAAAATTGCCCAATATGACATCTAGATACCTCTCTCACATAAATGGGAAGCATCATCAGCACGCTCGGCAAACTCTAAGCCTTTAGCTAAACGCCACGCAAAAACGGCTGGTAAACCGCGCTCGATAATCGCCGCACAGGTTTTTTGATAGTCATATTCCACTTCTCGCAAAATAACGCGATCGCTATCGGTGTCATAAATGACATAAGTGGCATTGGGTCTACCATGACGCGGTTCGCCAACAGAGCCAACATTGACAATTCGTCTTAATGGCGCGGTAAATTCTCGTGATTCTACTTCGGGAATATCTACCCCAGTTCTTACTAACAAGTTGAGATTGCCAGCATCGAGATTACGCACATAAGGCACATGGGTATGTCCACAAAAAAGAATATCGGCTCCCGTAGAGAGAACTCGCTCTAAGGCAATAAAGCCGTCTAGTTCTGGCAAAAGATATTCATGTTGACTTTGAGGACTGCCATGCACAAAGGCAAGATTTCCGTCTTTAAGAGTTTTTGGTAAAGCTGCCAAATACTCTCTAGTTTCAGGATAGATATGCTCATTTGTCCATTCATGGGCAAGCCTACCGCGCTTCTCAGCAAGCATCGATGGATAGCTACATTCGCAAGAGTTCAATCCTTCGATAATATCTTCATCCCAACAGCCCTGTGTGGTGGGAATATCTAGCGATCGCACCATCTCTACAACATTGCTAGGAAATGGTCCATAGCCGACGAGATCGCCTAAACAAAAGATTTTTTCGGCTTTTTGGCGATCGATATCTTGTAAAACTGCATCAAGGGCTTCGTAGTTGCCATGAATACAGGACATAACAGCAATTTTCATATTTTTTAAGCAGCCACTAGGCGCGATTGTTTGATTTGAGTTTGATAGTGCTGGAGAATTTCTTCTGATAAGCAGCAATCGAGAATGCATTGCGCGATCGCCTTCCCATCTAAATTACGTCCCGCGACTTCAATTCCACTAAAGCGCTCAGGACGACCATCTAACCAAAGCGGTAACTTCATTTCCAAATAAAGGCTATCCTCCATACCCTCCACAAAATCTAGATGGAAAGCG
>JAJAZG010000222.1 GCA_026785865.1 Pseudanabaena sp. CAN_BIN31 | reverse complement strand
GGGGAAGTTCTATTAAGCATCAGTTATTTAAATTCTTCTCAATTATTATTTTCGATCAAAGATACAGGTATTGGCATATCTAGCGATCGCATTAATACACTGTTTCAACCCTTTACTCAAGCCGATGCTTCGATCAGTCGCAAATATGGCGGGACTGGACTTGGTTTAGCAATTTGTAAACATTTAGTGAAGTTAATGGGCGGTTCGATTTGGGCTGAAAGCAAAGGCTCTGTCGCTGGCGAACCACTTTTAGACTGGCAAATGTCTACGAATCTACAAACACAGGGTGCGATTTTTTGTTTTACAATTGCCTTATCTAACATTGAGCCGATCGCGATCGCCCCAAAATCACCTGTTTCGGGAAGCTCTGATAGCCTGATGGCAGAGCAGTTCCCCCTAAAAATCTTAATCGTAGAAGATAATTTCGTCAATCAAAAAATTGCCTTTCTCTACTTAAAAAAGTTTGGATACCTTGCTGATATTGCCAATAATGGTGCAGAAGCGCTAAACATGGTATCAAGTCAAACTTACGATTTGCTATTGATGGATATGCAAATGCCTGTGATGGATGGAATCACCGCAACTAAAGCGATCCGTCAAGACGCGATGCTTCAGCCCCAACCCAAAATTGTGGCGATGACTGCCAATGTGATGTCAGAAGATGTTCAATCTTGCCTAGATGTAGGCATGAATGATTACATTAGCAAGCCAGTCCAGATTGATGAACTTGTGAGAATATTGACTCAATTTCAACATAAAGACTAAAAGCTGTAGCGCACGCGCAGCGTGCGCTACAGCTTTTAGTCTTTATGTTTACCTACTTAGAGCATGTTTGAGAAGTTATAGATAAGGGAGCTAATCTCCGGGGGTAGAACGTTCCGCAGGTGACAAAGATTTATCTAAAGTTGAGAAATTTATCGCGATCGCCAAGCTTTAATGTATATTCTTATACAAAGTAATCTCTTAAATATAGCTGTATCCCCAATCTAGGATTTTATTTATTTGTGAAATTATAGGTAAAAATTATCAAAAAATCTAAGTTTTTTAAATTGATATAAAAAGACTAAATAGATTGTGGGGGGATGACTTAAGCAGAATAGCGGCAATACAAATTGGCTACTACATTGAAGTAAAAAATGAAACTTTTAAGGACTTTTAATCATGTCATTTAATGATATTGCCGAAATTAGCTTAGAGAATGTTTTAGCTCGCATTACCGCGATATCTTTGCAAATTCATAATTCTGCCAATTTAACTGATATGTTGAACGTGGCTGTCCAACAGTCAAGAGAGATTTTGGATTGCGATCGCGTGGCGATCTATCAATTTTTGCCAGAGGGAGATGGTGTGGTTACGGCTGAGTCTGTGGGGGCTAGCTGGACAGTAATTTTAGGGGAATTAATTTATGATCCTTGCTTCGCTCGAAACTCGGCGCATCTCTATCAGGCTGGAAAATTTAGCGTAATCGAAGATACGCAAACCCAACCCATGCAGCCATGTTATGCCGAATTGCAAGCAAGGATGCAAGTGAGGGCAAATCTGGTAATGCCGATTTTGGTTGGGGCGGAAGCGCAACTATTCGGGTTAATTGTTGCCCATCAATGCGATCGCCCGCGTCAATGGCAATCTCAAGAAATTAGTTTGCTGCAAAATATTTCTACCCAAGTGGCGATCGCACTTCATACTTCAAAAAACCAACTTCAACAATTTGCTCAAGAAAGTGAAGAACGCAGACTATATGCGCTAATAGGAAGTGATGATGGGGTTTGGGATTGGAATATCGCAACTAATGAGATTTTTTTCTCGCCCCAATGGAAAGCGATGCTTGGATTTGAGGATAATGAAATTAGGAACGATTTTAGCGAGTGGGATATTCGCATTCATCCAGAAGACCGAGAACAAACTTATACTGAAATTGACAAGCATTTTCGCGGCGAAACTAAGCAATATGAGATCAAGCATCGTCTCAAATGCAAGGATGGCAAATATAAATGGATTTTATCTAGGGGACAAATTGTTAGTCGATCGGCGGATGCATCTCCCCTGCGATTTATTGGTACGCATGTGGATATTAGCGGTCGCAAAAATATCGAATTAGCTTTACATGAAAGCGAAGAAAGGCAACGGGCTATCCTTGAAGCCATCCCAGATTTGCTATTGCGAGTCGGTCGCGATGGTTCTTGCCTAGATTATATGATGCATTTATGTGAATTGTTGCCGCCCGATCTTTTAGCCGACCAAATTCGATTAATTGAACGGGCGATCGATACCAAAGAATTGCAGATATTCAACCATCAACGTCTAAAATTTGGCAAACTTGCTTATGAAGAAGTCCGTATCGCGGCAATTAACGACAATGAAGCACTGGTAATTATTCGCGATATTACATCACAGGTAGAATTAGAGCAACGCTTAGAACAAATTTCCCGTAACGTGCCTGGGAAAATTTATCAGTACCGCCTCAGACCCGATGGCAGTTCACATTTTCCCTACGCGAGTCAGGGTATTTATGATATTTATGGTGTTTTTCCTGAAGAAGTGAATCAAGATGCTTCTGCGGTTTTTGATCGCTTACATCCAGAAGATTTAGAACATGTGAGACAGACGATCGCTGAGTCAGCCCAAAATTTGACAGTATGGGATTGTGAATATCGAGTGCGTTTCCCAGACGGACGGATTATCTGGGTGGCTGGACATGCAACACCGCAACGCGAAGCCGATGGCGATGTCCTGTGGTATGGATACAGTAAGGAAATCACAAGGCGAAAACAGTCTGAAATTGCGTTAATAGAGAGCGAAGCAAAACTGCGAGAGGCTAAAGAAGTCGCAGAGGCTGCAACTAGATCTAAAAGCGAGTTTCTCGCAAATATGAGCCATGAAATCCGCACACCGATGAATGGGGTGCTGGGAATGGCAGAATTACTCTCCTCAACCTCACTAACTGAAGAACAGTTAGATTATGTGCAGACAATTCGTGATAGTGGGAATATTCTTCTATCTGTTATTAATGACATTCTCGATTTTTCTAAAATTGAAGCAGGTAAGTTAGAAATAGAAAAAAGCCCCTTCATACTGACGGATGCTGTAAAATCAGTTTTTAATCTCATTAGCAGTCAAACTACTAATCAAGAAACGATCATCAAGTATACGATCTCTGCTGATGTTCCCGCTACCATGCTTGGCGATCGCGCCAGATTCAGCCAAATCCTAATTAATTTAATTGGGAATGCCGCCAAATTTAGCAAGCAAGGGGAAGTTCTATTAAGCATCAGTTATTTAAATTCTTCTCAATTATTATTT
>JAJAZG010000221.1 GCA_026785865.1 Pseudanabaena sp. CAN_BIN31 | reverse complement strand
CTATTTACCTGGTGACTTGATCGAAATCAAGGTACTCAAGGAAGGTAAAGAAGCTTCTCAGGGGATTGGCTATCTCGAAGATGGCACGATGGTGGTGATCGAAGAAGGGCGTGAGTATCTTGGCAAGCAAATTATTGTGAGTGTCACCAGTGCTTTACAGACTTCGGCAGGGCGGATGATTTTTGCGCGTCACGAAGCGATCGCTACTGTCTAGACAAAAAGAAAATATGGCAAAAAGAAAATATGCAAGTTTCGCCTTCCCACTCACAGCGACAATTGGTATCGGGTAAAGTCGGGTGGGGCTGGAGACAGGCAACTTATCCTATTTCTGCGAACATTATTTTTGCGGGTTTATTGATCCTGATTGTGGCGATCGCGCAATTAGCCCGACTAGATGATCCAAACCTTTTAAAGATCGCCAGTATTTTATTTTTTGTTGGTTTTGCGATTGGCATATATGTAGCTAGAGCAGTTGTGGAAGTATGCCGTCAAAATACAGACTATTTATTTTCGCGATCGCAATTAATTGGGATTACGATTTATTGGTTAGTTTTAGTCGCGGGGCTGAGTATTTCTTCTTCAGAAACTTTCGCCAAAATTTTTGTCGCGATGTGGTGGATTTTACCCGCCGCTATTTTCATCGGTATCGCTAGCTCTCTAGCTTGGCGATCGGGGCAATCTAAAAAGAAACAAACTATTGAATCAGTTAGCACTGATGTATTGAATGTGGTTACTTATTCTGACCAAACTGTTTTGATTAGTCCATTAGCTCTGAGCCAGCAACCACGACAGTTTAATAGTTTGGTGTTAATTGTTTTGGGCTTGTTCTTTTGGACAATGCTCGATCTTTCGACCAACATCAGGGCGATCGCCGCGATCGCTTTCACCGCTTCTGGACTGACAGGATTTTTTACATGGCAAGCACAGTTGCGATCACCTGAAAAAATTTTACATCTCAGGTTTAGTGGTTTATGGGGAATTGCAGCAGAATATGCAATTAATTTACGACCTTTCTCTTCTTTGTCAGTGGTCAAATTGCAAGAATCTGATGGCGAACTAAGCTGGATGCAGCTATCAGGGAATAATAGTGAAATCACGATCCCCTTAGCGATGACGATTTTGCCATCAACCACTAAAGAAAATGCAAGTGCCAACGATCAATTCGGGCAAACCATTCGGGAAGAATTTCATCTCGCTAAGCAAGAAACTGAGCGCGATAGCTTAGGGATGGCGAATGTTTTATTGCCACAGGGAGCAGGAATTTTAGCGGGAACAGCATTGATTATTTTGGGTGTTTTCCTGTTATTTATTCTTCCTTTACCCACAAAAATAACGGCAGAAAGTGCGATCGCATTGCTTGGTGTTTGTCTGGTTAGCCCCGCGATCGCCAGATTTTTCTTGCAACTAGTTGCGCCGAATAGTTTGCAAGGCGATCGCTCCAGCTATATCGAAAATCATTTACAGTCATGGGAAATCGGTACAGCAATTTTATTAATCAGTGCTTTTCTCTCAACCCAAACCATCGGAAAAGTCGCATCTCTCGTCACCCTAAATCAATCATTACCTTTGCTAACTCTAATTTGTGGATGGCTTGGCATTAGTATCGGTGTTTGCATCCTCGCCTTTGTTCGCCGCACTCCCCTTTGGCATAGTAATTATTAAGCACCTAAAACCTGTAGGGGCAATTCATGAATTGCCCCTACAGGTTTTAGCTGAGCATGGCAGTACATTCGAGAATTAGCCTTTGGTTGGTGAGCGAATGGGGTTGAATTTCTAAGGATCTCCGAAAAGTGGCGATCGCATCATGATAATTGCCGATCGCGGCGTAGCCTAAACCCAAACCATGTACTGCCCCAAAATGATATGGATTAAGCGCGATCGCTTTCAGACAATCCTTGATTGATCGCTTGTAATCACCTTGCATATAAAACAAAACCGCCCGACGATTCCATGCTTCGACAAAATCTGGCTGCGAGTGAATTAATTGCGTTAACATCAGCTCCGCCTGTCTCACATTGCCACTATCTGCCATCATTTGGCTCTGTCGCAAGACTTGAAAACCCTGCATTCCCTTCTGCATAAACCACATCTCCCATAGCCCATGAGTGGCGCGATCGCGTATGTCCTCATCTTCACTTTTGAGATCTCGCAACAATTCTTCGATGGGCTGGCTCATTAATCTAAAACAAATAAGTTTATTTGGGTTTGCTTCGATGACAAAGCGCAATAATCTAAAGTTTGAACTAAAAGCGGGACTTGTGTTAGTTTTTTAACTCATACCTAAGAGATATTTTGCGCGTATGTCTATCATACAAATTACTGTCCAAGAGTTAGCCGCACGTTTGGCTGGCGATCGCCAAGACTTGCAATTGATCGATGTTCGCGAACATGATGAGGTGGAGATTTGCGCGATCGCAGGCTTCGCAATCTTGCCTCTTAGTGAATATGGCGAATGGTCAATAGATTTTCAGGAAAAGTTTGATCCCCATGCGGAAACATTGGTGTTGTGTCATCACGGGATGCGATCGGCGCAAATGTGCCAATGGCTAGCTAATCAAGGCTTTACCAATGTCAAAAATATCGGCGGCGGTATAGATGCTTATGCCTATGTCGTTGATCCTGCGATGGCAAAGTATTAGAGAGCGCAAAGCGCTTTTTTCGATAAACAAAAGGCGGCGCATCGTGCCGCCTCTCTATAATAAAACCGTACTGAATGATTAAATTTTTCTATGACCGATTGGGTGTGGCTTCAGCGATCGCTACCTGCGGAGATGACAGGCGCAGATCTGTGGGAATCGCTCTATGCTGATGAGCCGATTACAGTTTTACTAGAAAGCCCCGCCATAGTTCCTTCAAAACTAGCTCGTTATTCGATCGCCGCAGGAAAGCCGCGTCAAATTTGGACTCCTGAAGTTGGCGAGATTTTGCCTTGTTTGGACAAACTGCGATCGCAGATGCAGTCTTCTCAAATTGCTAATTTACCCGATCATTTACCATTTACAGGCGGATATTTGGGATGGTTAGGCTATGACCTCGCGTGGGAAATTGAGCGCTTGCCCTATACCAAGCCTGACACTTTGCCATTTCCAGTTGCCTTTTGGTATGAGCCGTCAAGTTTTGCGGTAATCGATCATCAAACTCAGGATGTTTGGCTAGCGGCTAGCGATCAATCTGAATTAACAGAACTAGGCGATCGCTTAAGAAAGACCCTCACCCCCCAGCCCCCTCTCCCTAGGGGAGAGGGGGAGGAAGAACTCTTGCGTCCCTCTCCCTTAGGGAGAGGGGCTGAGGGTGAGGGCGTTACTTATTCACCAGAGCAGCAAGGCTATGAGTCAATGGTGGAAATTGCTAAACAGCACATATACGCTGGCGATATTTTTCAGGCAAATCTATCGATGCGTTTTGGTTATCCTTGGCAATCAGACGGATGGCAACTTTACCGCCATTTGCAAAAAATCAATCCTTCACCCTTCGCTAGCTATTGGCGCACAACTTGGGGCGAAGTGATTAGCGTTTCACCTGAACGTCTAGTTAGTTTGCGCGATCGCCATGCCGAAACCCGACCGATCGCAGGCACAAGACCACGCGGCAAAACTGAACAGCAGGATCTCGAATTTGAGCGCGAATTACTAGCTTGTACCAAGGAACAAGCCGAACATATTATGTTGGTTGACCTTGAGCGCAATGATCTGGGGCGTGTCTGTGAATGGGGAAGCGTTCAAGTCGATGAGTTATTAGCGATCGAGCGTTATAGCCATGTAATGCATCTTGTTAGCAACGTGGTGGGGACATTGCGAAGCGATCGCACCTTAGTCGATCTGATTCGCGCCACTTTCCCAGGGGGAACAATTACGGGCTGTCCGAAAGTGCGCTGTATGCAGATTGTTGAGAAATTAGAGCCGCAGCGCCGCAGTTTGTTTTATGGTTCCTGTGGCTATATTGATCGGCGTGGCAATATGGATCTGAATATTTTGATTCGCACCTTACTCAAGACTGGCGATCATATTTGGGGACAAGTCGGCGCAGGAATTGTCGCTGATAGCATTAGCGATCGGGAGTGGCGCGAGTCTTTGCAAAAGGCTCAAGCACAATTGGCGGCGCTTGGGCTTGTAATATAAAAACATACTTCAAAAATTTATATGCCTGTGAATTACTACTTTCCCTCCGATCCCCCTTATTTTTTATTCGCTATTTCCCTCTTTGCTGGACTCGCCTGTGGGCGATCGTTTGAAGTGACCTTACGCAATCTTGTCAATATGTGGTCAAGGAGCAAATCAACTCGTGTCATGCTAGAACTAAAAAGCTCCAGCATCAAAGTTCCTTATCTCGGTATGTGCGTCAGCATTGCCATATTTATGTCAACGGGACTAGAAATATTTGGCTTACCAACTTTGTTTGGCTATGTCGTTGCCATCCCTTTTACTATCGGGATTGCGGCGCTGATTTGGCGACAACTAGGACAAATGTTGATTGAACTAGAGCGCGGTGGTTCAGCAGCACTAGATCTCGATTCTTTTGAAGGTTAAACCCAAAAAGCTGTAGCGCGAGTTGCGCCACAGCTTTCTGGGTTTTCATTTAATTAGGACTACTTACTTATAATTAATTCATGGATGCCAAAGAATTTTTGCAAATGCATAGAACGGGGCGAAAATCATTTGCTAGTGTTGTTTTGGTGGGCGCGGATTTACATGCGATCGATCTTCACAAGATCGATCTTACTCATGCATTAATGAGCAAGGTCAATCTTGCTAATGCGAAGCTGTGCCGCGCTAACTTCACTGGGGCAGATTTGAGTTATGCCAATTTGAACAGTGCTGATCTGCATCGAGCAAATTTGCGTTATGCCAATCTCAAGGGTGCGGATTTACGCAAAGCCGATCTACGGGGTGCTGATTTACGGGGTGCGAATTTGAGTTGGGCAAATTTGCAAGAAACTTTGTTTGATGGTGCTCAGATGGCAAATGTGAATTTAGATAATGCAAAAACGTAATTAAGGGGACGCTTTGCGTCCCCTTAAATTTTTTAGGCTTCGCCTGTGATTGATAGCCCTTCTACCCAAACCTGTGGCGCGACACCTGAAGGCGTGACTTTTGCTTGTGACTCGACATAGGCGATCGCTTTCAGTAATTCCAAGATGTCACCAGCCACGGTTGCCGACTCAATACTGACGCGATCGCCTTTATTCACTAGCCAGCCATCAAAGGGCAAGGAGAAAGAACCTTGCGACGCTTGCACACCTGCATGGAGCGCTTGCAAATCATCAATCAAAATCACATTTTCGGCAGTTGCTAAATCATAAGCTTTCTCGTTAGCAGAATTAGCGGCGCTACTACGTTCAATATGGAAAAAATTAGGACTTACAGAAACCTTTGCGCCAACGCTGCCATTACCTGTAGGCTTGGCATTTAAGCGCTTTGCCGTAACGGAGCTATGCAAGAAGTTAGTTAAAACTCCATTAGTAATTAAAGAAGTACGGCGAGTTGGCGTTCCTTCACCATCAAATGTGGATGCGCCGACATTGCCGACATGAAGCTCATCATCGCTCACATCTAACAATGGAGATGCAATTTCTGTACCGATGGATTCGGGCGTAGAAAGACTGTTTTTATCAAGAATGCTTTGGGCATTGAATAGGCT
>JAJAZG010000220.1 GCA_026785865.1 Pseudanabaena sp. CAN_BIN31 | reverse complement strand
TATTAAAGGTGCTGCTGCTATTTTTACTTCTGTTTGATTTGGTGCGCCTGTAGAAGGAGCACCACTGCTAGCGACTGCTGGCTGTCCGCCTATAATTTGAGAAATTACAATGACCAGTACAGCAACTGCCATAATGCCAAAGCTAATCAAAATTCCTTTCAAGGCTGTATTCTCCAATCAATTACTTGTTGACTTAGCTTTTGGAATCTTACAGCGATTTGACCAAAAAAGAAAAGGTTTGCGATGCGAACCTTTTCTTTTATCTATGCCAGGAACGAGATTTGAACTCGTGACACGTGGATTTTCAGTCCACTGCTCTACCAACTGAGCTATCCCGGCGCTGCGCTTTTTTTGCGCTTTATCAAGATAACACTAAAGGTAATTTTCAAGCAATATAATTTAAATAATTTTTAAATTATATTTTGAAGCCTATACTCCTGCATTACCCAAAGAACTGCAAAGGAAAAATTTGGAGCTTTTTTGAAGCTAATGTACTATGAATTCCGTCATAATAATAATTGTAAAGAATATCTACAGATATCTTATAAGATCCCTTCGCTAGATACATCCTTAATTATCTGTCAAAAACGAGTTTAACTGAATGAATAACGGGGTTAAAAAGTCAGATTTCATTCTGACTCCTTATATGCAAAGTAATAACTTTGCCGCAACTTATCAAATTCTCAATACACTTATCCCCTACTTCCTTCTATGGTTCTTGGCGGTTAAGGCTGTGGCGATCTCCTTCTGGCTGTTACTGCCGATCATGGTGCTAATGACCCTTTTCTTAGCGCGTTGTTTTTCCTTAATGCATGATTGCGGACATTACTCACTTTTTAGTTCCAAAAAGGTAAATCGGGCGATCGGTTTTTTGCTAGGTGTAATTAACGCAATTCCTCAATATCCTTGGTCAAGAGGTCACGCTTATCATCACAAGACCAATGGGGACTGGGAGAAATATCGTGGGCCATCTGGACTGGCTTCTAGCGAGGAGTTTGCAAAGTTTAGCCCATCGGCTCAATGGCGCTATGAAATTCTGAGACACCCATTTATGCTTTTTCCTGGTGGTTTTTTCTACCTAGCGATTAAGCCAAGACTTACTTTGATTGTGGGATTATTTAGGTTTGGTAGTTATTTATTAACTAGTCTGAAGGGCAATACGGGTAAAAGTTTCAAAGAAATTATTTCGTCCTATAACTCTAAAGATTGGTACACATGGCCGCAGTTTTGGGATTTACTCTTCAACAATATTTGTGTAATTAGTAGCTGGATTTTTCTGAGTAAATTAATGGGAGTTGGCTTTTTCCTCGGTATTTATGGAATTACGCTGACTGGTGCGGCGGCGATTTTTATTTGCGTTTTCTTTGTGCAGCATAACTTTGAAGGTTCTTATGCCCATAAAACCGAAGGCTGGGACTATTTGGATGGGGCGATTTCGGGCAGTAGTTATCTAAAGTTGCCAGCAATTCTGAATTGGTTTTCCGCAGATATTGGGTATCACAATATTCACCATTTATCAGAACGCATCCCCAATTACAATCTCAGAGCTTGTCATCTCAAAAACTCGCATCTTCTGATAGGCGCAAGAACGTTGCAAATCTTGGATATTCCTGAGTGCTATAAATTCACTCTTTGGGATGCTGACTCGAATAGTCTTATATCGATTCAGTCGTTTCGAGAAAACATGGCGATCGCTAATGCTCTTAGCGTCTAAAAACCATAAAAAAGGCAACACGAAGTGTTGCCTTTTTTTATAATCCTGTTACTGTCCAAAAAACCGATCGCAAACCATCACGCAGAGACTTAGTCGGATTTTCGGATTTAGCTTCCGTAGGAACTGTCACAGGATGTATCTTGATCCCGCGACTGCCTAAAACAATTTCCCCAATTACGATCGCACGGGGCATATGAAATTCTGAAGTAATTACATAGACATCTGTAATTTTGCGTTGCTGAAGCTCCGTCACTATAGTCGTAAAATTGGTAACGGTATCGACGGCACGATAATCTAAATGAACACGACTGCGATCGACTCCTGCACTGTCAAACACATATTGAGCATATGCTTCTGGACTACCAGACGAAACAAAAATCGGTAGTTGCGGATGTTCTAAAGCAAACTGAGCAGCAAATTTTTCGCGGGTGGGAGAACCGCCCAAGACTAAGATTGCCTGTGGCTCTCTAGCCGATGGACTGGAAGTAATCGGGGGGAAGCATAACCACCCGAACATCGTGCAACCAAAACCAATTAACCCTGATAAAGCTGTCATAGGAATTATTTTAGGGAACGGGTCAATCATTATTCTTGCATTGCGAACCAGCAAAATATTATCTGGATGATGGAACAATTGGCAACATGATATTTCTGTATTTAGTAATGAGCGCAACCTTAATGCTTATTACAGATCTATTTCGCGTCGGCCCTCAAGCGCCTTGGCAAGTGTTACCTCATCTGCATATTCTAAATCACCACCCATAGGAATACCAAAGGCAATTCGCGTAACTTTTGTAAATGGTTTTAATAGTCCACCCACATATAAGGTGGTGGTTTCGCCTTCGACGCTAGGGGCGATCGCCATAATTACCTCAGCGACTTTGTTCCCACTGACGCGCCGCACTAGGGCTTGAATATTTAGTTGATCGGGGCTAATGCCATCCATCGGCGAAATTAGTCCACCCAAAACGTGATATTTACCGCGATATTCACGAGTTTTTTCGAGAGCAATTAGATCGCGCGAGTCAGCGACCACACAAATTGTGGAATTGTCGCGACTAGGCTGGGTGCAAATTTCACAAATTGGTTCTGCGGAAAGATGCCCGCATATCGTGCAACTACCAACTTGCAGTTTTGCCTGAATTAATGCCTGAGCTAAGGTTTCGATCTCTTCAGTCGGACGCTTAAGGATATGAAGGGCTAAGCGTTGAGCAGTTTTTGCACCTACACCAGGTAGACGCTGCAATTGTTCGATCAGATTGGCTAAGGG
>JAJAZG010000219.1 GCA_026785865.1 Pseudanabaena sp. CAN_BIN31 | reverse complement strand
TTTAGACCATGACTTCCCTAATTTAGCCGATGGGGTAATTATTCCTTACGGGATCTATGATATTCAGCGCAATGAAGGGTTTATCAATCTCGGCAACAGTCGAGACACCACTGAATTTGCTTGTGACAGTATCAAGCAATGGTGGGAACAATTGGGGCAATTCACCTATGCATACGCTAAATCAATTTTGCTTTTATGTGATGGTGGCGGTAGCAATAGCTCAAACTATTACATCTTTAAGGAGGATTTACAAAAGTTGGCAAATGAAATTGGGCTTGAAATTAGAGTCGCCCATTACCCACCCTATACCTCCAAATACAACCCCATTGAGCATCGGTTATTTCCCCATATCACTAGAGCTTGTCATGGAGCTATTTTTACCAGTATTGAGCTGGTAAAATCCCTGATTGAAAAAACTTCCACCAAAACTGGTTTGTCTGTGATCGTCAATCTTATGGATAAGGTTTATGCTAAAGGTAGAAAGGTCGCTGATGGATTTAAAGAGAATCTACCTATCGTTTTTGAGGAATATCTCCCTAAATGGAATTATAGAGCTATTCCTCAACTATAAGTGAATGCATAAGTTATTTATTTTTCATTCCTTATTTAAAGAAAGTGTAATATTATTATCCTTGGGCGGAACATCGCTAAATGCTTCCAAATATTCTCTAGCTATTGGAGGAAAATTAAGAAACTCAAATTGGGCATCACCATCAGCGATATGCGCCCAAAAATAGCGAAGCTCAGGAGTTAAGGTTTCGGCAATCTCTAAGGGCAAATTGAGCGGAGGATGGGTAAGTAATCTCACCACAAAAGGATGCGATCGATCGCCCATCCATTCTCGTGAGAAATATGATAGATCAGCTTGCTCAGGAATTGATTTGACCCGAAAAGATGCGATTTCTAAGCGATCGCCTGATTCGTCAGAAATATAATTGAGAACGCGATAGGGATGAGGATAGCTAACCAGAGAGCCTGTGGTGATGTCGTAAAAATCGTAGCGATCGCTATAGGCAATATCCTGCACATGCAGATGTCCAGTGAAGACTAACTTCACATTAGCTTGGTGTAGAATTTTGCACAATCGCTCAGTGTTGCCGAGCATATAGCGCTGTCCAAGGGCATTGCGCGACTGATCGTGGATATGTTCCAACACATTATGATGAATCGTCACTAAGTTCAATTCATAATCTTGATTTTCAAGAATTGATTCTAGCCAGACTAGCTGCTCATCGTCGATCCAACCAATTTGTTCACCATCTGCATCAAATTGATTAGAGTTCAATCCAATTAGGCGCACATTAGGCAATACTTCGCATTCATAATACAGCTTATGCGGTTCGCTAATACCAGACTTAAAGCCAAACTGAGTATAGTGGGGAGTGAACTTATTAAAGGTTTCGACCTTCGGCACATCATGATTACCAGCGATCACATAAACAGGATAGGGAAGCTGCGCTAATCTTTTAGATAGCCATTGATGATTCTCTGGTTCACCATGCTGAGTGAGATCGCCAGGTAAGAGCAGAAAGTCTAAATCTAGGGTAGCAAGTTGCGACAGCACTTCTTCAAATGCAGGAATACTATACTCAACGAGATGAAATCGCGCAGGATGTTGCCAAATCGTGTGTGGCAAGGCGATGTGCAAATCGGAGGCGATCGCAAATTTAAACTTAAGTGCCACCTAGATCCAAACCATGAATAATTACTTTTTGATTATAGGCTATAGCTAGTGAAAACCAAAGCCCAAAAAGCTGTGGCGCACACTGGGCGTGCGCCGCAGCTTTTTGGGCTTTGGTCTACTTAGGTAGTTTGTAAAAATAGCTTGAACAGGCAATGGGCTTAAGCCCATTGTTAAGGCTATTGGAAATTGCCGTTGTGAACAAGTTGTTTTTACAATCTGTCTTAACTTAGCGCGATCGCATAGCGATCTAAGAATACAAAAGCAACATGCCGTTTACAATGGTATTTATCCCATTGTTTTAAGACCAAAATTTGCATGGCTGAATTAGTTCTGTCGTCTACCCAAGTTAATCGTGCTGCGCTCACACCGATGATGATGCACTATATCGAAATGAAAGAGCAGTATCCCCATGCGGTGATGTTGTATCGTTTGGGAGATTTTTTTGAAGCATTTTTTGAAGATGCAGAACTGATTTCGCGAGAACTAGAATTGGTGCTGACGGGGCGCGATGGTGGTAAGGCGATCGGGCGGATCGCGATGGCAGGGATTCCCCACCATGCCCTCGATCGCTATGCCAATCAGTTAGTCGAAAAGGGCTACTCGATCGCTGTTTGCGATCAAATGGAATCGGCAGCCGAAGCGCAGGGATTAGTGCGGCGCGAAGTAACGCGAGTGATTACTCCCGGCACAGTGATCGAAGAGGGTATGCTGGCGACGAAGAAAAATAATTTTTTGGTGGCGATCGCTAATGGTGGCGAAAATTGGGGCTTAGCCTATACCGATATTTCGACAGGTGAATTTGCGGTTACGCAACTAAATAGCACTGATAATTTGATTCAAGAACTATTGCGATTACAACCTGCGGAAGTTCTCATTCCCATTGATGTTCCAAATCCGCAGTTATTTCGCGGCTCTAAATCTGAGAAAGTCGAAGCTTTTTGGGAAGGAATTTCACAAAAAAAACAATCTTCTTTACCTGAACCTTACAGCGCTTTACCTGAGAGCTTTTGCTATACGCCGCGATCGCAAGCACCCTTTGCCCTAGCTGAAGCCAAGCAGCGTATTCTCGATACATTCCGAGTGCGATCGCTGGAAGGTTTTGGTTGTAAAGCTCTGCCGTTAGCAATTAGAGCGGCGGGTGGGATTTTAGAATATCTCGAATCCACCCAAAAAAGCGTGAAGATGCCATTGCAAGGGATTTCTACCTATGCGATCGCTGATTTTCTGATTCTTGACAATCAAACAAGACGTAATTTAGAAATTACCCAAACCGTGCGCGATGGCACTTACTATAGTTCGCTATTATGGGCTTTGGACAAAACCACAACAGGCATGGGTAGCCGTGCTTTACGTCGTTGGTTATTACAACCGCTTAAGGATATCGCTGCCATCAATGAGCGTTTAGATACGATTACCGAACTCTTCAAACAGCATTCTCTCCGCAAGAATTTGCGAAATTGTCTTAGTCAAATTTACGATATCGAACGTCTATGTAGTCGCATCGGTGCAGGTACAGCAAATGGACGCGATTTGATTGCGGTAGCGATGTCATTAGAGAAAATGCGCGATGTCGCTGATGTGGTCACTAATTCTAATTCTCGCTATTTAAAAGCTTTGCAGTCAGTGCCATCAGAACTACTACAGCTTGGCGCACAGTTACAAAAGACACTTATTGAAGAACCACCAATTTATATTACCGAAGGAAATATTATTCGTTCGGGAGTGAATGAACAACTGGATCATCTGCGCCAACAAGGTCGTGATGATGTGGAATGGTTGGCATCTTTTGAGAAACAGGAAAAAGAACGCACGGGTATTAGTACGCTCAAAGTTGGCTTTAACAAAGCTTTTGGCTATTACATCAGTATCTCGCGTGGTAAGAGCGAACAAGCACCTGCTGATTACATCCGTAAGCAAACTCTGACCAATGAAGAGCGCTATATTACGCCCGAACTGAAGGAACGGGAAACGCGGATTCTTAATTCCGATAGTGAGTTAAAGCAATTGGAATACGATCTGTTTGTGGAGTTGCGATTGGTTGCGGCTCAACATATCGAACCAATGCGAACCCTTGCCACTGCCCTCGCCGCCGCCGATGTGTTGTGTAGTCTTGCCGAAGTCGCCGTTACCTATAACTATTGTCGTCCGCAAATTACCAGCGATCGCGCGATCGCTATTGATAATGGTCGTCATCCTGTTGTTGAGCAGTCGCTTCCCGCAGGTTTTTTCGTTCCCAATTCTACTTATTTGGGGAACGATGCACAGGCTGCCGATTGTCCAGATTTAATCGTCTTAACGGGACCAAATATGAGTGGCAAAAGTATTTATTTGCGTCAAATCGGACTGATTCAATTAATGGCTCAAGTCGGTAGTTTTGTGCCTGCGGAGTCGGCGACTTTGGGAATATGCGATCGCATCTTTACCCGTGTTGGTGCAGTCGATGACCTAGCTACAGGTCAATCGACTTTTATGGTAGAAATGAATGAAACTGCGAATATTCTCAACCATGCTAAAGATAATTCACTAGTATTGCTTGATGAAATTGGGCGCGGGACTTCGACATTTGACGGTATGGCGATCGCATGGTCAGTTGCGGAATATATTGCTAATAAAATCAAAGCACGCGGAATTTTTGCGACTCATTACCATGAGCTCAATGAACTCGCGAGCTTACTTCCCAATGTCGCTAATTTTCAAGTTACGGTCAAGGAACTAGAAGATGAAATTATTTTCTTGCATCAAGTTCAAGAAGGTGGTGCAGACCGTTCCTATGGGATTGAGGTCGGACGCTTAGCTGGTTTACCCGCTAGTGTGATTAGTCGCGCTAAGCAAGTTTTAGAACATATCGCCAAAAACAGTCACATTGCGACGGGTTTGCGATCGGGTGTTTCGACGAAGGTTAAGCATCCGTCAGGAGATCAGTCACCAAAGCCATCATTGAAATCTACTGAAAACCCAGCAAATGAAGCACAGATGACGATTTTTGACGCTAATCTTCCTTAATCAAACCCAAAAAGATGTGGCGATCGCGCAGCGTATGCCACATCTTTTTGGGTTTATACTTACTTAACTTACAAAAAACTTCCGAGATATAGATGCTTTCCTTTCCGATTCATTTAGCCATGCATATCCCCGATGGCTATCTCAGCTTACCAGTAAGCCTAGTTACAGGAATTATCGCGATCGCCTTAATCGCGCTCTCACTCAACCGCGTCCAATCAGAATATAAAGAACGCACCGTTCCCTTAATGGGAGTTTCCGCCGCCTTCATTTTTGCTGCCCAAATGGTCAACTTCCCAATCATCGGTGGCACATCTGGACATCTAATGGGCGGGACTCTCGCAGGCATTTTGCTAGGGCCTTGGGCAGGCTCGCTCGTCATGTCTGTCGTTTTTATCGTGCAGTCCGTCATGTTTCAGGATGGAGGGCTAACTGCATTGGGCGCAAATATCACAATCATGGGCTTAATTGGAACTTTTGGCGGTTATTATCTATATCGATTTGTACGATTTTTGATTGGACACAATACATGGTTTGGGATGAGTGTGGCGACGGCGATCGCCTCATGGACTAGCGTAGTTGTCGCTGCCGCAGTCTGTGCGGTGTTGTTAGCCCTATCTGATACTGTCCCCTTGGCTTTAGGAATGACCGCGATGCTAACTTGGCATTTCATGATTGGCATTGGTGAAGCGTTTATTACCCTTTCGGTGACTAGCTTTCTCTGGAAAACTCGTCCTGAACTGATTTATGATGCTCCTAATGTTGCGATCAATGAAACCGAATTAGATAATTTATAGATCGCCATATATACATAAAACATGAATAAAAATCGTATCTTTATATTCACAGGATTAGCTCTAGCCCTGAGTATTGCCGCCTTTTTATCACCATTTGCCAGCAAAAATCCTGATGGACTAGATCGCGTCTCCCAAGACTTGAAATTTGATGAGAAAGCTACTGCCGAATCACCAGCCAAACAACTTCCCTTTTCACAAATTTTTGCAGAATATTCCATCAAAGCCGTTTCCAATGAGAAAGTCTCAACCGCTCTTGCGGGTGTCACTGGCACATTAGTTGTATTTGGCTTAGCATGGGGGATTGGTAAGCTAGCAGTAAGAAAAACTGAACCAAAATAAAAGTAGAACGCAAAGCGTTCTACTTGCTTAAACCTATGCTGTTACATATTCATCTGATCGAACTAAGCGATCGCCTGTCACAATCTCGGCGCGATCGCTTAAATATATGGACTAGTCTCGCGATTCATACGCGCTTGCTATGCATATTTCTATTAGTATTTGCGATCTCCCTCACCCCAATTGGTAGATGGTGGACTTGGGCTTTATATGGAATTGTAATTTTGCCAATTCTTTATTGGAGTAAAGTTGATTTAGGAATTCTCGTTAAACGTATGGCAATTGAATCTGCATTCAGCAGCATAATTCTATTGGGAACTCTATTTCGTGGCGGTGGTGATCTGCTGTGGCAATGGGGATGGATGCAGATTACTACTAATGGTTTGATGGTATTGGGAAGCGTTAGTATTAAAGCATTTCTATCTTTACTACTAATGAATATTCTCACCCTTAGCACTCCTGTTCCATTATTATTACAAGCCCTCGTCATGCTAAAAATGCCGCCGCTTTTGGTGAGCATTCTTGCGGCAATGTATCGCTATATCGGTGTGTTGACCAATGAATTTAAAGCAATGCGTCGTGCTGCCACAGCCCGAAACTTTGCCACCCGCAATCTCTACGATCGCCAACGTCACGATCTCCAATGGCAGCGTCAGGTATTAGGCAATATGCTCGGTGTCCTGTTTATTCGTACCTACGATCGCGGCGATCGCATCTATCAGGCGATGTTAGCTCGCGGCTATCAAGGTATCCCCGTTGTCACAGAATTAGATTCTGGTAGCTGGCGCGATCGCCTTGCGATTGCGTGCATTATGATCATAATCTTGCTTGGTCAAGCCCTTATTATTTAGGGCGCAGAGCGCTCCAAATAATACATACATGCACCATAATCCTATCTCTATTGAAAACCTCAGTTATGTCTATCCTGATGGTATTCGCGCTTTGCAAGGAATTAATCTCCAAATCAAGGCGACTGAAAAAGTGGCGATCGTGGGTGCAAATGGATCGGGGAAATCGACATTGTTACTGCATCTCAACGGCATTTTGATGTCACAACATGGAGAAATCATTGTTGGTGAAATGCCAATCCTGCCACAAAATTTAACCGCAATTCGTAACTTTGTCGGCGTAGTTTTCCAAAATCCTGATGATCAATTATTTATGCCAACGGTTTGGGAAGATGTTGCTTTTGGCCCCATGAATCAGGGACTGCGGGGGAGAGATTTAGAAATCAGAGTAGCAGAAGCTCTAGTGGCGGTTGGCTTGGATCTGGACAAGTATAGACAACGCCAATCGCAAAACCTCTCTGGTGGTGAAAAAAAACGAGTGGCGATCGCTGGTGTCTTGGCAATGCAACCGCAGATATTAGTGTTTGATGAACCATCTGCCCAACTCGATCCGCGATCGCGCCGTCAGCTAATCCAACTTTTGCAAACCCTGCCCGAAACCCAATTAATCGCCACCCACGATCTCGATTTGGTATTAGAGCTATGCGATCGCACAGTTGTTTTGAGTGAAGGCAAAATCGTTTATAACGGTGAAACTAGACAGGTATTAAGCGATCGTGAATTTCTGCTCGCCCATGCTCTTGAAATGCCACTAAGCCTCAGTTAATGCCGCAATTATCACTATAATTTTAATAATGCAAAAACATATTCTATTTATTTTGCCTTACCTCAATCAAGGCGGCACTGAAAAACAAGCTCTTAGCCTTATCGAAGGACTTGGCGATCGCTACAAAATTTCACTATTAGCACCCGATGGCAAGGGCGCACCGCAATTTCGCAAATTACCAATAACTCAACGCGAATTTACGCGCTGGGACTTTAATTTCTTTAAAGGTTTACCAGAACTAATTGCAGGAATTAGAGAAATTCACAAAGAACAAGCGATCGATCTAGTTCATGTTCATGGCGCACATGAATTAATGTTACCCGTGCGATTTGCCTTGGGAAAAGTACCTGTTGTCTTTACCGTACATGGATATCATGGCGACAGTGCCAACTTTAGTTATCAAATGTCCTGTTGGTTTAGTAACTGGTTTGCTAATCAAGTTATTAGCGTTTGCGAAGCAGAATATAACCTGCTTAAAGGCTTCGGATTGAATACCCAGAAGCTTAATTTAATTTATAACGGCGTGAAAGAACCAGTTCTCAATGTCGATAAATCGATAGAACTAGCCAAGAGATTCAATCTCGATCCTGACACGCAAATAATTCTCGGAACAGCCGCCCGTTTAAATGAAGCTAAGGGATTAACCTATTTACTGCAAGCATTTGCTAAATTGCCAGAAAGATATCTACGATTAGTAATTGCAGGCAATGGTGATTTGGAAGTATCTCTCAAACAAGAATCTGAAGATCTAGGTATCAGCGATCGCGTGATCTTTACAGGTTATCTTAACGATTTGCCGAGTTTAATTCGGTTATTCGATATTTTTGTATTACCTTCTCTTCAAGAGCCTTTTGGCTTAGTTTGCGCGGAAGCGATGTCTCAATCAAAACCCACAGTTGTTACTCGTGTGGGAGGACTTGCAGAACAGGTAATTGACAACCAAACAGGTTTCATCGTTAATCCCCGCGATCCTGATGATTTAGCTGTTAAGCTTCAGGAATTAATTAATGATCGAGAGTTGCGCGATCGCTTTTCTAAAAATGGCTATGAGCGCTATCAACAAATGTTCTCTAGCGAAATTATGCTCGAAAAAACCGCAGAGCTATATAATCTAAGCATGAAAAATTAATTAAAAAAACGATGCATAATTATCATGAAAAGACTTGAGAATATATCTATACGATGATTTCGTCGTCTTCAAAATATTGAACTTGAGATGAGAAGCCTCACCGTCATGATTGGCAGGGCTGTTTCAAGAATGAGTTAGGCAATGAAAGTAGAAAATTAGATATGCACAAAAAGCTTTTAAGTGATAATTTATACAAATACAGTTAAATAAGCCAGAAAATGAGTAAAAGTTTCGTTGATTATCTTAAAGAAATCCCAGATCCGCGAAAGCCCCAAGGAAGCACTCAGGATTTCTGGAAACTCTTGTTAATTATCACCATGGGAATAATGAGTGGGTATCATGGTTATCGGGGATTAGGGCGTTTTGTGGAAAGACATAGACGTAGTTTAATCCAACAATTAAAGCTTAAGGATGGGAAAGCGCCGTCATACTCAACTATGAGACGAGTGATGATGAATGTAGACTACGAAAAGCTAAATAATGGCTTCAACAGTTGGGTAAGAGAGCAAGGTATCGTAGCAGGATGCGCTATCGCAGGAGATGGGAAAAGTCTGCGAAACACAGTGAGTAATTATGACAACCATCAGCAGAGCTTTATCACTATTCTCTCATGAGCAAGGAGTGGTAGTCGGAGTAGCGATTATGGATAGCAAAAAAGAAAGTGAAATCGGTGTGATTCAACAGTTAATCTCACAACTAAAGCTAGAAAATCATCTCTTCACCCTTGACGCTTTACATTGTCAAAAAAAAACAGTCGCAACCATCGTTTCGAGCAACAACGACTACATTATCAAGGTGAAGCGCAATCAACCAAAACTGCAAGACGCGATAATAGTTCAGAGTGAGACGGAACCGCCAGTACAAAAACAGGTTGAAGACGACCATTCGCGGGGACGTAACATTCAGAGAGTCGTGGAAGTATTTACACCACCTGCAAATATTGATCCAAGTTGGCAGAAAGTATCATCAGTGATACGTGTTACTCGCTCTGGAGAACGCGATGGCAAAGCTTTTAAAACCTTGAGTTACTACATCAGTTCGTTACCGCCAAACTCATCAAGGCTTGCCAAATACATTCGACAGCATTGGCATATTGAAAATCGGTTGCATTGGGTAAAAGATGTCATTTTCGATGAAGACAGGAGTAAACAAAAGGCAGGGAATGCGCCGATTAACTTTTCGATTATGAAGACATGGATACTATCCTTATATAGGCTTCATGGATTTGATTCAATTAAAGGGGCTATTGAGCGATTTGCCCACGATTTAACAGCTTTGTCATCCTTGCTAACTTAACCTCTTATTTCCTCTTTCTTGAAACAGCCCTGC
>JAJAZG010000218.1 GCA_026785865.1 Pseudanabaena sp. CAN_BIN31 | reverse complement strand
CCGTAAACTTTTTGCTGATTTACCGATTCAAATCCAAGAAAAAGCAAATGATACCTATCTTCAGTTTAAGCAAAATCCTAATCATCCAAGTTTACGATTCAAAAAAGTTCATCCTGAATTGCCAATTTATTCGGTTCGTATTACAAAGAACTATCGTGCAGTTGGTCAATTAGATGGAGATGTCGTGGTTTGGTTTTGGATTGGTTCTCATGAAGAATATGACAGAATACTTTCTCAGTTATAAATAAAAAATATTTATGCTCATATGGGTAATAGGCGAAGCCACTTAAAGAAGCTGACTAAAATCCTTACGTCTGCAAAGTATAAGTTTTTTGTGAAATGAGATCTTCACCTAACTCCCTACATGAGCGGAGGCTTTTCACTATGAGGAGTGATGAATAATTGCAAAGCTTGGGACAAAGCCAACCTATCGTTATAATAAATATAGCAAATTGTTAAAATTTGTAAGAATTTAGATTAAGTTCGCCAAATAGATCATGTTGCAAACTTGTTAAATCTTTCAGAAAAATTTACCTCCTGTCTGGATTAATTCAAACTTTTATGGCTAGCCTTCCCTCTCTTACTGGTGCTGAAATCCGCACAAAATTTCTCAATTTCTTTGAGGAGCGTGGTCACAAGGTCATGCCTAGTGCATCCCTTGTACCCGCCGATCCGACTGTATTACTGACGATCGCGGGAATGTTGCCATTTAAGCCGATTTTTCTAGGACAGCAGGAGCCTGAAGTCCCACGCGCCACGACTTCGCAAAAATGTATTCGTACCAATGATATCGAGAATGTCGGTAGAACGGCGCGTCACCACACATTTTTTGAGATGTTAGGGAATTTTAGCTTTGGTGACTATTTCAAAAAAGAGGCGATCGCTTGGGGATGGGAAGTCGTAACTAAGGTTTTTCAAGTGCCAGCCGATCATTTATTTGTCAGTGTCTACCACACCGATGAAGATGCTTTTGCGATTTGGCGCGATGCGATCGGTATCCCTGCACATCGGATTCAGCGTATGGGCGATGATAATTTCTGGGCTTCGGGTGCAACGGGGCCATGTGGCCCTTGTTCTGAGATCTATTATGACTTTCATCCAGAATTGGGGGATGAGAACATTGATTTAGAAGATGATTCACGGTTTTTGGAGATATATAATCTTGTCTTCATGGAATTAAATCGTGATAGTAATGGTAATCTCACGCCACTGAAAAAGCAAAATATTGATACAGGTTTGGGATTGGAACGCATGGCGCAAGTTTTGCAAGGCGTTCCCAATAACTATGAGACAGACTTAATCTTCCCAATCATTAAAAAAGCTGCGGATATTGCAGGGATTGATTATCATCAGAGCGATGAGAAAGTAAAGACTTCGCTCAAGGTAATTGGCGATCATGTCCGTTCAGTTGTGCATATGATTGCGGATGGAATTAATGCCTCCAACGTTGGGCGCGGCTATGTGATGCGCCGCCTGTTACGAAGAACAGTACGTCACGGTCGTTTGATTGGTATCTCTGGTACATTTGCCTCTGAGGTCGCGGAAGTGGCGATCGCACTTTCTGAATCAGTTTATCCAAACACCCGTGAAAGAGCGCAGGTAATCAAGGATGAAATCAAAATTGAAGAAGTTCGCTTCTTACAAACCCTAGAGCGTGGCGAGAAGCTGCTCGAAGAAATTCTTGCAAAACCTGAATTCCAATCTGCTAAAACAATTTCGGGTGTGGATGCTTTCACTCTTTATGATACTTACGGCTTTCCATTGGAGCTAACTCAAGAGATTGCGGAAGAGCAAGGCTTTACGGTTGATGCAGAAGGCTTCGAGATTGAGATGAAAAAGCAGCAAGTGCGATCGCAAGCTGCTCACGAAGATATTGATCTGATGGCAAAGGACAACTGGGCAAATGTTGCTAAGGAACTTGGTAAAACTGAATTTCTGGGCTATACAGAACTTAATAGCAATGCCACGATCAAAGCAATTTTGGTAAATGGCGAAATGGCGAAAACGGCGATCGCTGGTAACAAAGTCCAAATCGTATTGAATCGCACTCCCTTTTACTCCGAGTCAGGCGGACAAGTTGGCGATACGGGTTATCTAGCAATTGGTGAAGCGATCGCTAAAATTACTGATGTGCAGAAACAAGCAGATTTATCTATCCACATTGGACAAATTGAACGTGGTGAAATTGCGATCGGTGATGAAGTCAATGCTCAAATCACAGTGTCAGAACGTCGTCGCAGTCAAGCCCACCATACGGCAACTCACCTCTTACAATCAGCCCTGAAAAAGATTGTCGATCCTAATGTTTCCCAAGCGGGTTCGTTAGTTGATAGCGATCGCCTCCGTTTTGACTTCAATCTTAATCGTGCTGTGACTATGGAAGAGATCCATCAAATCGAACTACAAATCAATAACTGGATTGCGGAAGCTCATGACTCTGTAATTGAAGTATTGCCGATCGCAGCCGCAAAAGCCAAAGGTGCGATCGCTATGTTTGGTGAAAAGTACGGTGCTGAAGTGCGCGTGATCGATATTCCTAATGTGTCGATGGAACTCTGCGGCGGTACGCACGTTAAGAACACTAGCGAGATCGGTGTGTTCAAAATCATTTCTGAAGCAGGTGTTGCTTCTGGTGTACGCCGTATTGAGGCGATCGCAGGTCAAGCAGTTTTAGAATATTTGAATGTGCGCGACAACATTACTAAGGATTTAAGCGATCGCTTTAAAATCAAGCCTGAAGAAATTGGCGATCGGATTACAGGGCTGCAAAATGAGTTAAAGAACTCTCAAAAAGAAGTCGAAGCTCTCAAGCAGCAAATCGCCTTGCTCAAAGCCGAAAGTCTCCTCAACCAAGCAGAAACTGTTGGTGAATTTAAGATTCTTGTTGCTCAACTTCCCGATATCGAAGCTGAAGCGCTCAAAGCTGCCGCAGAAAAACTTTCTGCGAAGTTAGGAAAAAGCGCAGTGGTACTAGGTTCTTTTACTGATGATGGCAAAGTTACGCTGGTTGCTTCTTTCAGTAAGGAAGTTATCGCTAAAGGCTTACAAGCTGGCAAATTTATCGGGGCGATCGCGCAAATTTGTGGCGGCGGCGGTGGTGGTCGTCCGAACCTCGCCCAAGCAGGTGGCAAAGATGCGAGCAAGTTGCCAGAAGCACTAGAAACCGCAGAAAATCAGTTAAGGTCAGCACTCATCTAAATAAAAAGGCGCAATGGTAGCCTTAACAAGGGGCTTAAGCCCCTTGCCTGTTCAAGCTGTTTCTACAATCTGCTTAAGGATATTCTTTTTTCTTCTAGAGCTAATTTGACGCGATCGCATTCCTGATTAAAACTATTTTCTAGTGACAACAAATATTCTGGCGCACAGGCGATCGCGCCATCAACAATCACATTTTCTAAAGACTGACAAATATTCGATAGATTCATAGCTCCTAGCGAAGCACTTGATGCTTTCAGTGAATGGCTTCCCATTTGTAGGTCATCAACATCTTGATTTCTGACTGCATTAATCACCATTGATTGTAATTCAGGTAAAACTTTTAAATAAGTACCTATTAGGCGCAAAATTATCAACGGGTTATTTTGAGCGCCAATCGCTACGCATAAATCACGAAAAGCTTTCATATCAATAGTTACTTGCTCATCATCTATCTGGTTAATCGCTTTATTTTTTGCCTCAATATCTTCAGACTGATGGTTAACTAGAGCTTGAACTAATTCATTAACCTGAATTGGTTTGGAAATATAATCATCCATCCCCGCATTGATAAAAATTTGGCGATCGCCTTGTATTGCACTTGCGGTGACGGCAATAATTCTAATGTGTTGGGATGATTCTTTCTCTAAATTACGGATTATTTCTGTTGTTTCTACACCTCCCATTTCAGGCATTTGGACATCCATCAAAATCAAATCATAACGACAGAGACGAATTGACTCAATTACTTCAATACCATTGCTGACGACATCACAGCGATAACCAAGCTTTTCCAGCATTAGTTTTATCAATAGCTGATTAACTGTGTTATCTTCTGCTACTAATATTTCCAAAGGAAATTTCCGAGCTAAATCCGTAGGAATTTGATCTAGATTATCCTCAGAAGTAGTTGAGTTTGGGATATTGCGAAAAGATGCCTCTGATGATGAAGAGACAGTTAGCGTGAAATAGAATTTCGAGCCATTTGTAATATCAATGTTTTGAGATTGCTCCGACCATTTAGGCGATGGACTACCGCCCACAGCCCCAAAACTTTCTACCCATATGGTTCCACCCATAATATTTGAGAGTTGTTTGCATATAGCTAATCCCAGACCAGTACCACCATAATTACGAGTTGTCGAAGTATCAACTTGAGTGAATGCTTGAAATAATTGGGTTATGCGATCTTTAGGAATACCAATACCCGAATCACAAATTGAGAAAAGAAGTTCATACTTTCGATCTTCTTGAGAATTATGAGAATTAATTGTAGATATTTGAGCAGATAGCGCAGAGGCTGTTATATTCACATGAACTCTACCTTTTCGCGTAAATTTAACTGCATTCCCAACTAAATTGACCAAAATCTGACGGATTCGAGTTGAATCACTAATGATGACTATCGGCACATCAGGAGAAACATCGAAACTTAGTTCCACACCTTTTTCTTCTGCTTTAATGCTCAGCAATACTAGAGCTTCTCGCACAAAGGTTAGCAAATCAAAAGGATGTTCTTCCAGATCTAATTTTCCTGATTCTATTTTAGAAAAATCTAGAATATCATTAATAATATCTAAAAGCCCTTCGCTACTATTACGGACAATTTCTGCAAAATTTTTCTGTTTTTCGGTCAGCATTGTATCTAGCAGTAGATTAGTCATCCCCATGATTCCATTCATGGGAGTGCGGATTTCGTGACTCATCATTGCTAAGAAGTTACTTTTAGCTTGATTTGCTAACTCAGCGTCATATTTAGCAGTCTTCAAAGCAATGTTTTGTAGGGCTAATTCTGATGTTCTTTTTTCCACTCTTTCTTCTAGCTCGGCGACAAGACTCTGATAGCGTCTTTCGCTTTCCCTTAAAGCAACTTCCGTACTGCGACGCTCTAGAATTTCTTTTTCTAAAGCTTGATTTGCTTGCATTAGCTCTTCGGCACTCGGCATTGCCAATGCTACAGGAATCATGACAACTAGCTCAAAAGCAGTATATAAAGAAATAAGAGCAGTAATCGCTTTGAGCAGTCCTGACAGCCAATATAGTGGATACCAAAGAGTCCAAATCTCCATGACATGGGTAATACCACAGGCAATGATAAATGATCCAAATAGTAAGACTACTTTATTAAAGCGTTTGACATTTTGACGCTTTCGTATAAAGTAAATTAGCATAATTGGAATAGAGAAATATGCTGCGGCAATCAATCCATCAGCAAGAACATGCAATCCAACTAGATTGGTCTGCCAGAGATAGCAGTGACCATGAGGAATGAAACCATTGGTTTCTAATAACTGCATTATCGTCTCTAGCATTATCGTATGGCTCTCTAAATACTTATTTTTTAGTAACTAATCATGAAATGAGGTTTTCCAATCCATAATGAAGCACTTAAATTGGTATGATCCCAGTCTGAAATATTTGCCAAAAAAATTGGATTAAATCCCTTTATTCTAGCTCAGTAAAAGCAGCATCGCGCCAAGCTGAGATGATCCACGTCACGCTTTACTATTTAAGTCAGCATACATTTATGTAAACTCAACTCAATATAATTTATATCACACTATATTAATAGGTGCTTGGGGCTATTTTTATAGACCTGCAATCTATAGTCAATTTATAAAGGTTTTTAATTGACTAACTCCCATTAGAACTAGTAGCCATAAATCCAAAGTAAATAGAGTTAGGTAAATATGCTGACAAATATTAGAATGTTATTGGAAGCTTGTAAAAAGTTAGCTGCTGAATATGAGATTTTGCATCCAAATCAAAATCTAGTAAAAGTGAAAATTGGCGATCGCGAATATTACTTTACTAATTATTCAACACCTTTAATTCCGCAATCTATTGCGGGAATTTTTAAGGATAAGCAATATTTTTATCAAGTATTTCAAAATGCCGTGAAGATGCCACGCACTATCTCTTTTATTTCTCCTTACTGTGATGAAAAATATAAGGAGTATTTACAATTTCTAAATATCGATGAAATTATTGCTGAGATTGAAGATAATTTTGAATTGCCAATTATTCTCAAACGGAATCGGGGATCGGGTGGAAATAATGTTTTTAAGTGTTTCGATTCGTCGCAAATGCGGAATGCTTTAGAAAATATATTTGACGTAAACTCTAGAAGCTATGACTACATTGCACTTGCCCAAGATTCTATCAATATTGTTAAAGAATATCGCTCTATATGTCTCAATCAAGAGCAAGTAATTTTATATGATAAAGATTTTTCTCAAGCGGAGTTTACGGGCAATCTCAGTCCTCTGCATTGGGAAGGGGCGATCGCGAAACAAGTAAATGATTCCCGAACTATTGACGCAATTAACGAATTCATCAAACCCATTTTCCAGAAGATGCCTGCGATCGCTTATGTTGGACTAGATGTTGCTTTGGACGATCGCGGTATTTACTGGCTGATTGAAGCAAATTCTCATCCAAATTTTGATATTTTTATTCGCGATAACGGAGAAGATGCGATCGTTGGTCTTTTTGAAAAAATTTTAAAATATCTGAAGAATGCTAAGTAGAGGATAAAAGCCCAAAAAGTTGTG
>JAJAZG010000217.1 GCA_026785865.1 Pseudanabaena sp. CAN_BIN31 | reverse complement strand
TTTTTGGATACTTAAAAAACCCAAAACCCTTCGGCGCCCGGGCAGGTTGCGCCATAGCTTTTTGGGTTTTGGGTTTAATTATGCGATTTGAGAAGTCCATTACAGGCATCGAAAAGCAGATCGATTACATAATTAAATCCATCTGCACCGCCATAGTAAGGATCGGGAACCTCTTTGTCAGTATGAGTTTCGCAATAGTCACACATCATCTTTACTTTGTCGCTAAATTTTCCTTGCGGATCGAGCGCGAGAATATTGCGATAGTTGTCCTTATCCATCGCTAAGATTAGATCAAATTCGCGCAAATCCATTGCTTCAAATTGCCTCGCCGAACCAACAAAGTCTAAGCCGCGTTCTTTAGCGGCGGCTCGCATACGGCGATCAGGTAATGCGCCAACATGCCAGCCGCCAGTTCCTGCCGAATCACAAATAAAGCGATCGCTTAGTCCTTCCTGCTCAATCAAGTGATTCATAATATTTTCCGCAGCAGGCGATCGGCAAATATTGCCGAGGCAAACAAATAAAAGTTTTGTAGTCATCTTCATATTCTAAGTAGATACTCCCTTCCCAGTAAAAGATTAGCGCCACAACTTTTTGGCTTCTGTTTTAAGCACATAAAAAGTTAAAGTAAAATGCAATCACTCACATGACAACAGCCTATGCTTACGAATAACGCGATCGCCTACAACTTATCTGGATTTCTCAGTCCCTATCCTTTACTCGCAACTACTAAGTCAGAAAACGCACCGATCATCCTTTCAGGCGTATTGATGAGCTTGGTGATCATTTACCTCGCCAGTAAAATCGGCTCGGAAATCGCTAAACGGTTGGACTTACCGCCTGTTTTAGGCGAATTGGTGGCTGGAGTAATCGTCGGAGTATCGGCTTTGCGTCTGATTATCTTTCCTGAAGGTGGTTTTGCAGCTTCAGACTCGTTAGTTATGTCGGCGTTACAGATACTTAACCAACTCACGCCTGAAGCCGTCAACAGTATATTTGATTCCCAAAGTGAGGTGATTTCTGTATTAGCAGAATTAGCGGTGATTGTTCTCCTTTTTGAAATTGGCTTAGAGTCAAACCTACGAGATCTCAAAGAGGTTGGCGTGCAAGCGGTTGTTGTCGCTTTTGTGGGCGTGGCTGTACCTTTTGCGGCAGGGACAATCGGACTAATGTATTTTTTCCATGTTGCCGCGATTCCCGCCATTTTTGCGGGAGCCGCACTCACTGCGACCAGTATTGGCATTACATCTAAAGTATTGGCAGAAATAGGACAACTAAAATCTAAGGAAGGGCAAATCATCGTTGGCGCAGCCGTAATTGATGATGTATTGGGGATCATTGTTTTAGCGGTGGTAGCAAGTTTAGCTAAAACAGGTGAAGTCGATATTAAGAATGTTTTCATTCTGCTGATTAGCGCGATCGCCTTCTTATTTGGCTCAATCCTATTGGGTGGAATCTTTAACAAAACCTTTGTCGCGCTAGTTGAAAAGCTTAAAACTCGCGGCAATATTGTAATTCCCGCTTTTATCTTCGCTTATTTAATGGCCTTCATCGGCAATGCGATCCATTTAGAAGCAATCTTAGGAGCTTTCGCGGCGGGATTAGTTCTTGATGAAACTGATGCTCGCAACGAGTTAGATGAATTGATTAAACCCATTGCCGATTTACTCGTCCCGATTTTCTTTGTAACCGTGGGAGCTAGAGCCGATCTGAGCGTTCTAAATCCAATGATCCCCGAAAACCGTAGTGGTTTATTAATTGCAGGATTTTTGCTTTTAGTAGCGATCGCTGGCAAGGTGGTCACAGGCTGGGTAGTCTTCGGTCAACCAAATATTAATCGTTTAGCGATCGGCATCGGCATGGTTCCCCGTGGTGAGGTGGGATTGGTGTTTGCAGGAATTGGTACTGCTAGCGGGGCGATCGACAAGCCTCTCGAAGTTGCGATCATCATCATGGTGATTTTAACTACGTTTCTTGCACCGCCTTTTTTGAGAATTGCCTTTGGTAAACAAGAAGAGCAACCGATAACTTAATAAGGCTGCTTCCAAAACAAGGGGCTTAAGCCCCTTGCCTGTTCACGTTGTTGCTAAAAGCTGCATAAGGCGGCGCTTTGCGCCGCCTTTCCTTTATTTAACCCTAGTTGTGCTTTGCCATAATTGCCGATCGCACATCTCTTGACTAGTGGCTGGCTCCAAACAAGCAAATCCTTGACAAACGATCGCGATCGCCTCTGGATTCGGTAAATGTTGCTCAATGCGTAACATTACAGATGGATGATATTGCGAATTGAGATAGGCATATTGAGAGGGATTAGCCCGAACCAGCGTATGATTGCGGAACCAATCAAAGGCGACTAATAGACTAGGACAAGCCACAGGACTATGCTCAATCACATGACCAAAACGTTTCAGCGCTAGCTCTGCGCGATCTAGATAGTCCAACTTTTCGGTCAAGCTAGCAATACGGACTAAATTGGCGATCGCTACTCCATTTGCGGATGGAGTCGCATTATCTTGATAGTTACGTTCTCGCAATAGTAGATACTGACTAGACTCGCTGGTAGTGTTAAAGTATCCCCCAGACATGGTATCCCAAAAGTCGCGATCGAACTCAGCTTGGATCGCGATCGCCTGTTCTAAATAGAAATCTGCCTGATCTGGAACAGCTTGATGTAAATCGAGAAGCGCCTTAATCAACAGAGCATAGTCTTCAGATTGCGCCGCCACTGCTGCTTGACCTTCATAATTAATCCGTTGCAACCGCCCTTCTATCCATTGATTTTCGAGAATAAATTTAGCGGCTTTAACTGCCATTTGTTTGTAAATTGGCTTTTGAAATGCACGGTAGGCAGTCGCCAAGCCTGAGATCATCAGAGCATTCCAAGCAGTAATTGCCTTAGTGTCCGTCACAGGCGGTACACGTCCTTCCCAATTAATTTCACGAATATCTGCTTCGCTACGAGCCACAGGAAAAGCATCAGTTGGGCGCGAATATTCGCCATAACGACCGCGAAATAATTTGGTCAAACAAACTTCTACTTCTGGTGATAATTCGCCAAGTTTTTGGCGTTGTAAAACATTAGTCCCTTCAAAATTACCTTTTACGGAAATCGTAAATTCCTGTTGTAATAATTCAAGTTCTGTAGCACTAAAGATCTTTTTTAGTTCCGCATAGCTCCATACCCAAAACTTGCCCTCTCGCCCCTCACTATCCGCATCTTGCGAAGCATAAAAACATCCCTCCTCCGCCAACATCTCACGCTGAAGCCAAGTTACAGTTAGATCACAACTACGCGCGATCGTAGGTTCTTGCAATCCTGACATCCAGAGATTAGCGAGATATTCCATAATCAAGCCATTGTCATAGAGCATCTTCTCAAAATGTGGCACTGTCCAAGTATGATCGACCGTATAACGATGCCATCCTCCCGCCACATGGTCAAAAATACCCCCCAAAGCTAAGTCTATCCCGCGCTGTTGAGATTTCTTTTTCAGAACAGATTGATCAGATTCAAAGCGACTTGCAACTAATAAAAAGTTAGCATAGGGAATCATCGGGAAACAAGTTCCATGACTATGATTGGTAACAACTTCAGCACATTTAGCAATTCCATTTGCTAATACCTCATCGCTAATAATCGGTACAGGTGTATGTTTATTAACTTGATGCAGATTCTGAACAATTTGATTTTTATAATCTTGGATATCTTGATTGCGATCGTAATAAATTTCTTGAATTGATATCAACACCTGCAAGAAACCTGGTCGCCCATAACGTGGTTCGATTGGAAAGTATGTACCACAATAAAAGGGAACTAAGTTATCGGGAGCAAGAAACAGATTTAGGGGCCAACCACCACTTCCACCCATGATCTGCACCGCTTGCATATAAATGCTATCTAAGTCAGGACGCTCTTCGCGATCAACTTTTATCGCCACAAAGCGATCGTTCATATAGTCCGCAATCACTGTATCCGAAAATGCTTCATGTTCCATCACCGTACACCAGTGACAGCTAGAGTAGCCAATTGATAACAGAATTGGCTTGTTTTCGGTTCTCGCTTTTGCTAATGCTTCATAGCCCCAAGGATACCAATCAATTGGGTTGTCAGCATGTTTGCGGAGATAGAGGCTTTGTGACTGCGCGAGACGATTGGACATAATGCAGGATTTGGCTGAAAGACTGATGATTTGTGTAGTAGTGAGTAGAAACTCAAAAAGCTGTAGCGAACGCTGCGCGTGTGCTACAGCTTTTTGAGTTTTGGTTTTTATTATGCCTACCTACTTAGTGTATGACAAAAATGATATTTTGGGGCTTTCCCACCTGCTTTGACTTCTCAAATACACTTTTATTAAATATAAAAACCAAAAAGATGTGTCGCACGCACAGCGTGCGACACATCTTTTTGGTTTTTTTGCCTAGCTACTTGATCAATGATTCGCTGAAGGTGCGAATTGTTGGCAATGTATCTGTAAACCATCCCAATCCCAATCCTGCCCCTGCAATTATCGCAAGGATAAAGAAATTCCAGCCGCGATTGTTCATGAAAGCGCGAAGTTCAATTCTAGCGACATACATGAGCATTGCCCACACGATGCTAATACCGAGTGACAGTAAAAATTGCTCTTTTTGGGCAAACACAAATATCACGGCGGCGATCGCCCAACCGACTGAAAATAACCATTCCACACCAAAGGCGATCGCGCCCGCAGGAATCCAAATGCGCCAGTCAGCTTTATGAATAGATAGCAACCAACCGTAGCCAACATAGCCGATTAATACGAGAGTTAGGGATAAAAACGGGAATTTTCGCAAGATACGCATATTATAACGATCTCCAAATAAAACACATCAATGCAATGTTAAGAACATACTCCCTTCCCAGTGAAAGATTAAACGGTACGGCGCTCCGCGCCGTACCGCTAATTCTTGGGTTTTAATGCCTATTTTTAGACTGGGAAGGGAGTAATTTTCAATTCTTTTTGCGATCGCTTAAAAGAGGAAACTTGCCTAAGCCTTGGCGTAAAATCTGCGGATTCAGGTCATCGGTCAAATCGAGAATAGTGGAAACTTCGTAGTGATAATCGGAGCCATCATCCACAATGATGTCAACTAGCTTCTCAAAATAATCGAATAGTTCCATTTTTGGTAAATTAGTGGGATCGCGATGTTTTTTATCGCGATCGCCAAAATCCTGTTCCTCCAAATCTTCTTCTTTGAGATTCGCTGATGCAGAAATAATGGGATTACCGAGAGACTCAATAATTAACTGTGATACTTGATGATCGGGAACCCGAATCCCTGTGGTTTTACGCTTAGGATTAAGCACCAATTTTGGCACAAGTTTAGTTGCAGGCAGAACGAAGGTAAATGGACCTGGAACTAGACTTCGCATCGTGCGGTAGTTCACATCCGATACATTCGCATACTCGGCAATATTTGAAAGGGAAGAGCATAAAAATGTAAGCGGCTTATCATTCGACATCTGCTTGAGTTGCCGAACCTTCTGCACAGCCGTCTTCGACATCAAATCACAACCGATCGCATAAACGGTATCGGTGGGATAGAGCATGATCGCGCCGTCTCGCAAAGCCGATACGATTTTGGCGATCGTCCGAGCTTGGGGATTTTCGGGGTGTATTTGGTGGATCGTTGCCATATTGAGACTTCAGCTTTAATGGTAGTTATGAAAGGCAAGAGAAGGCAAGGGGCTTAAGCCCCTTGTTTTGCAATTGACTAAATATATTCTTTGTTCATTAGAGGTTGCAGCACTTCAGGAATTAAGATGCGTCCATCAGGCTGCTGATAGTTTTCGAGAATCGCGGACATCGTGCGTCCAACCGCTAAGCCCGAACCATTAAGCGTATGTAAAAATTCGGTTCCCTTTTTACCCTTATTCTTAAAGCGAATGTTAGCGCGTCTTGATTGGAAGTCATGAAAATTTGAACAACTCGAAATTTCGCGATAGGTATTGGCTGTCGGCAACCATACTTCGAGGTCGTAGCATTTGGCAGCGCTGAAGCCGATGTCGCCTGTGCAAAGCTCGATCACACGATAGGGAAGTTTCAAAGCTTGTAAAATTGATTCGGCATCACGCACCAATTTTTCATGTTCTTCCGCCGAATTTTCGGGCAGTACAAATTTGACGAGTTCGACTTTATTAAATTGGTGC
>JAJAZG010000216.1 GCA_026785865.1 Pseudanabaena sp. CAN_BIN31 | reverse complement strand
GCATTAAACATCCAAAAATAACGGTAAATCCACAGGACTATTATCAAAAGAAACCTGCTTGGCGAGTTTCGAGAATGAAGCTTTTTGATCCTTTTGGTTGGTGAGTGGTAGTGTTGTAGAGGTAAAACTTAGATAAGATGACAAAATCTACGTCAATAGATGGAATATGCCAACGGCTATATTTCCCACTTCCACAGATTTGCAATACTACCAAAGTAAAGACGGCGCGATGTGCCGTCTTTACTTTTTTGGGTGAAATAGTGAAATTATTAACCAAAAACTTCCGCAGGATCAGCAGATTGGACTTTGCGTAGTGATATTGCTCCCGAAATCACACACATCACAATCGTTAACAGCATTACAGGAATCGCTTTATCCCAAATATATAGTGGTAACAATGTCGCATTTTTGGTGAGATTGTATAAGAAAAAAGAAATTCCTAATCCAGGAATAAAGCCCAGAATTGATAATACAAAAGATTCTTGAATAACGATTTGGGCTAAATAAAAGTTGCTATAACCCATCGCCTTGAGGGTTGCGTATTCAGCGAGGTGGTCGGAAACATCAGTATAAAGAATTTGATAGACAATCACAATGCCCACTATAAAGCCCATCACCGTCCCTAAACTGAAGATAAACCCGATCGCGGTACTCTTTTGCCAATAGCCTTTTTCAAAATTAATGTAGCCTTGCATAGTCAAGATGCGCGTATCATCGATCGCGGCATCTTCAGTTTTTTTGAGATCGTCTATCGTCAAATCAGACTTGGCAATAACCACTTTATCTTTATTTTCTTCACGCACCAATTTCCCATCTGCCTCAGTACGTTCTTGAAATAAAGCCTTAATTCGCTTACCGTCAGGTTGCAACTTTTCGCGAGGCAGAACCACATTATCACCAGGTTGACCGACGATAAAGTTTCGCATCGTTTCAAAAGGAGATGCTTCAGGTTTTAAGTTAATCAGTCCTAAATTAATTAATCCCGAACGGCGAGCATCAAAAATCCGTAGGAAGTTAGTGTCGCTGGTAATCATCGCGCCATCGGCGGCAAAGGATGCCCCTAACTCAAACAATCCGCCAACCTTAATTTTACGATTGGCAACTTCACGATTGACTAAATTTTTGCAAGTAAAGGCTTCATCATTAAACTGAGCTTTTAGGTCTAAGGAGCCACATTCTCTAACTATTGGACCAAACTCAGCACGAGAAGTGCGATCAAATAAAACGACATCTTCTGTTTTGACGCGATCAATATTTGATACAGCCCCTGGCATTTTAAAAACTTTGGCATCAGGATTTGCTCCCAATACTAAGATATTCCGAGTTTGCCCCGCAGGATCTTCCTTGATTTTCCAAGCACCAGTTGAGATATAAACTGGGTTTACCGATGCTACTTCCTTCATCCCTAATGCTTGATAAAGACGGCGCTGTGAAAAATTTCGCATTGCCACAAGATTAGTAGACTGGGGACTAATAATTACTAGATCGCCGACTAAGTTGTTTTGTAGGCGAATCGCGCTGTCAAAAAGTGCGTCACGAAAGCCAAGTTGTAAAAACATTAAGACAACGGCAAAAGTAATACCCGAGATCGCCACTAACAATCGGCTTTTTTCGTAAGTAAGTTGTAGCCAAGCAAGCGGCACTGCAAAAATCATAAGTTTATCTGGCTTTCCATCTGGCGTTCTTAGGGTTCAATTTTGACTCTGACTTGTAAATTAGTAAGCCCTGAGACCTTTTTGCTATCATCTAGCTTGATCTTGACTTCGATAATCCGCGCATCAGTTTTGGCAGCAGGATCAGTCCCAAGCACATCATTTTTGGCAATCCGTAAACCAATGCGATCAACCTTGCCAGTAATGTCACCTTCAAAGGCTTCACTCTCAATCGTGGCGTTCTGTCCAACCTTGATTTTACCGATATCAGTTTCATAGATTTCAGCAACTACATACATCTGACTGGTATTGCCAAGATCGATTACTCCATTCGTCTGACTGACTACTTCACCAATTTTAGAATTAACTTTGAGAACCTGTCCATCAATTGGGGCGCGAACTTGAGCTAAGTCGAGATCGACTTCGGCTCTCTTGACATTGACGATCGCCGTTTGTAATTGAGATTCCGCAAACTGCACATCTGTAGGACGCACTTCTCTAACACTGCTGAGCAGACCTTGAGACTGGCTCAATTGGAATCGTGCTTGCTGAACTTGTTGCTGGGCTTGCAGCAATTGACCTTGCAAAGTCTCGACCTTGAGGCGATAGGTATCAAGAACAGTTTGCGAAATTGCGCCCTCTTTATAAACTTGGAGAAAACGGTTGTAATCTCGACCAGCAATCTCTAACTCCGCCTGAATTCTGGCGGCATTGGCTTCGATGGATTTGATGTTGGCAGCAGCAGAAAGGACATTCCCTTCTTGAGCGACAATATCACCACTTTTTGCACCTGCGCGAACTTTGGCAAGATTGCGATCGCTTTCTTGGGCTTGGCTTTGAGCTTGAAGTAATGACGCTACTGAGCGATCATAGCTATCGAGAATGGCGATTACCTGTCCTTGTTTGACCATATCACCCTCTTTGACCATGAGCTTAACGATGCGCGATGTCCCAAGTGTTGAGGGTGAGGCAACCTTAAGCACTTCTCCCTGTGGTTCCAAGCGACCTAGAGCGCTGATTGCTTTTGCCTGTTCTTTGGTATTAGTGGTCACAGGTGCTGGTGGGTTATTACTAGAGCGCCCGACGACAAGCCAAATGCTTACGCCTAGTGCTGCTAAGGCAAGAGCGATCGCGGGAATTAAAAATTTATGCGATTTTTTTTGCTCTAGGGCGTTTTTCATATTTTTAGTTTAGTTAGGAATAAAAAATAAATAACTTATGCATTCATTTATAATTGAGGAATGGCTCTATAATTCCATTTAGGGAGATATTCATCAAAAACGATAGGTAGATTCTCTTTAAATCCATCAGCGACCTTTCTACCTTTAGCATAAACCTTATCCATAAGATTGACGATCACAGACAAACCAGTTTTGGTGGAAGTTTTTTCAATCAGAGATTTTACCAGCTCAATACTGGTAAAAATAGCTCCATGACAAGCTCT
>JAJAZG010000215.1 GCA_026785865.1 Pseudanabaena sp. CAN_BIN31 | reverse complement strand
GAGCAGACGAGTTAAAGGATGGGGCTTAGAGTCATTAGACATTTTTGATTGGGGGTGCTTAGAATTGGCTAGGAGATTTGAGATCGCGAAATGCAATTAAAATGCGGTTAAAATTTACTCAGGATGGACTTTGTGCGGCTAGTATAGCAATAACTGAAAATCAAGATTAAAATCACAGTTAAAATCAAAAGCGCAAGAGTATTTCTGCTCTAACTTGTTAAATGCCTATAATTAACGAAAGTTTTCTGACAACAAGTTTAATCACTCAAATTAGCGCGGTCGCAGTCTGGCTAAGTCTAGTTTTTGGGGTTTCAGAAATTTTGCATCGCTTTAACCAAGACCCAGAATTAGTTCGCAAAGTTGTCCATATTGGCACTGGTAATGTGTTGCTAATTGCGTGGTGGTTACACATACCGACATGGATATGTATCAGTGCAGGCGTAATATTTAGCGCGATCGCCTTAGCTTCTCACAATATAAATATTTTATCGATGCTCAATGATGTGGGGCGCAAAACCTACGGCGTGTTTTATTACGCCCTCAGCATCACGATTTTAGTTACTGTTTTATGGGAGCATCATCCACAATATGCCGTGATCGGCGTAATGGTGATGTCTTGGGGTGATGGCATGGCGGCGCTAATTGGCAAGCGTTTCGGCAAACATACTTTTATCCATTTGGGCAATAAGCGTAGTCTCGAAGGCTCATTTGCCATGTTTGTGACGAGTTTGATCGTGATAATTAGTATTTTAGGAATAGCTAATGGATTTCGGCTTAAGGATATCGGTATTGCCATTCCGATTGCGGCGATCGCTGCTTTACTCGAAGCTTTCTCCCCGGGTGGCACAGATAATCTCTCAGTTCCATTATCGAGCGCAGGCTTGAGCTATATATTGCAATCACTCTTATAAAAAGCTAAAAAAGCTGTGGCGCACGCTGCGCGTGCGCTAGAGCTTTTTTGGGCTTTAAAGTTTTATTTCGCTGACCAAACGAACTACAGTAAAAATTTTGAAAGGGTTGCTAAGCAACCCTTTCAAAATTTTTACTGGTTCTGGTTTGAGCGCACAGCGCTGTAAAGATGCTATACCTAAGCAAAATCTATTCGCCGCCACTTTATCGTAAATACCCATGACTGAACTTACTACCGAACAACATCGCGCCAAAATGCAACGCCGCCAAGAGGTGCAACATCAAAGAGTTGCAGAGCGTAACCTCGAAAAAGGATTAATCATTGTTAATACAGGTGACGGTAAGGGCAAAACTACGGCGGCACTGGGGATGGTGCTGCGATCGCTAGGGCATGGATATAAAGTGGCGATCGTCCAGTTCATCAAAGGTGCATGGGAACCTGCGGAAAAGAAAGCATTTGAAATGTGGCAAGAGCAACTCGTTTTTCAAGCATTGGGTGAAGGCTTTACATGGGAAACCCAAGACCGCGATCGCGATATCGCCAAAACTAAAGAAGCATGGGAAGTGGGACTTAGTTATATCAAAAATCCTGAATACAAATTAGTTCTACTTGACGAAGTGAATATTGCTCTAAAACTAGGCTATCTCGATGTCGAGACTGTAATTGCGGGACTGAAAGAGAAACCTGCTGATGCCCATGTCATTCTCACAGGTCGAGGCGCACCCGCCGAACTGATTGAAGTTGCCGATTTAGTAACGAGAATGGAACTAGTCAAGCACCCTTTTAGAGAACAAGGTGTCAAAGCTCAAGCAGGAATCGAGTTTTAGGTAACTTATACATTCTTAACAAGGGGCTTAAGCCCCTTGCCTGTTCAAATTATCAAAAAGAAAGAACCATAAAGGCATGTCAAAAATTGGTGTCGGTATTATCGGAACTGGCTTCGGGCAGACTATTCATATTCCTGCGCTCCAAATCCATCCTGATACAGAAGTTGTCGCGGTGTACCATCGCGATCGCCTCAAAGCGCAACAGATTGCTGATAAGTTTGGTATTCCCCATGCTTGCGATCGCCTTGAGAATTTACTCACACTTCCTGAAGTTCAAGCAGTCACTATCTCCACACCGCCAAGTTTTCATTATGAACAGGCAAAAGCAGCGATCAAGGCAGGTAAACATATTTTGCTAGAAAAGCCCGTGACGATGAATGCTCAAGAAGCGATCGCGCTTTATCGTCTTGCTCAACAGCATCAAGTAATTACTGCCACGGACTTTGAATTTCGCTGTGTCCCGCAATGGCGATATCTCAAACACTTGTTAGATAATGGTTTAGATAATAATCATATTGGCAAAAAAAGGCTGATCGAGATCGATTGGCTAGTGCAAGGTCGAGCCGATCCCAAACGAGTTTGGAATTGGTATAGTCAAAAAGCCTATGGCGGCGGAGCATTAGGCGCGATCGGTTCTCACGTTTTTGATTATGTACGCTGGCTATTTGGTGATATCAAAAGTCTTTCTGGACAACTCAGCACAGGTATTACCGAACGTCCTGATTCTAATGGAGTGATGCATCCTGTCGATGCCGATGACACCTGCAACATTCTCTTAGAACTAGCAGATGGAACTCCTTGCAACATTTCTCTCAGCACCGCTACCTATCGCGGTCGTGGGCATTGGCTCACTGTTTATGGTGAAAATGGAACTTTAGTATTAGGCAGTTCTAATCAATCTGATTATGTACATGGCTTTAATCTGTACCAAGGCAAACTCGATCGCCCCGAACTAGAAGTTATGGCGATACCAACTGAATATGACCTACCAAAAACCTATGCCGATGGTCGTCTTGCGCCTGTACTAGCAATTTGCGATCGCTGGGTGCGTGCCATTCAAACCAGACAACCCATGACACCAAGCCTCTATGAAGGCGCATGGTCGCAGTTGCTTATGGACTTAACCCAGCGATCGCGTTCTGAAAAAAAGTGGCTTGATGTGCCATCATCCATCTAAGGTAGTAGCTAGGCAAAACCCAAAGAGCTGTGGGGGGGGGGGGGGGGGGGGGGGG
>JAJAZG010000214.1 GCA_026785865.1 Pseudanabaena sp. CAN_BIN31 | reverse complement strand
CATGAAAGGCGGCGCGGAGCGCCGCAACGCTAATTCTTGGGTTTTAATGTCTATTTTTATACTGGGAAGGGAGTATATTTAACTTTATCCTAGAGCAAAAAGTTTTATCACATATGAAAAAGAAGAAAGAGCGCGATGCGTTCTCTCTTCTTTTTTTGTTTTACAGCGTAAATATGAAATCTTTGACTAGCATTCCTGAAACGAGTATCCCTCCCAGCGATCGCGTTTCATAAGTGCCAGTATTAGGGATAAATTCACGGAAAGTAGTAAAAGCTTCGAGATTGTCACCAAGAAAGTCGTAAATATTATCATCAAAGCGAAGATTTTCAATTGGCGCAACAAATTCACCATTCTCGACCCAGAAGCAAGCATAGCGGGTCATGCCCGTGATCCTGCCGCCATTGCGATCGCTCCAATTGAGATAATGCAAATTCGATAAGTAGAGTCCTGTATCTAATTGTTTGAGAATATCCGCTTCGGCTAAACTGCCTGCGCCGACTTCAGGCGATCGCATTGATTCATCTTCACTCGCGCCATTGGCTTGTTTGCCATATTCTTTGGCACTACGAGAGCTAATTAAAGTATTGACTAGCTTGCCATTGGCGATGATGGATAAATATTCAGGAGCGACTTCTCCTAAACCGTTAAAGCGAGGTACATTTCCATCGGTAAAGTTTTCGCTAAGAGATAGTAACGGCGAGAGCGTTCTTTCTTCATTCTTTAATTTTAAAAGGGCGCTACTACTTTGCTGCAAACTGGATTCCCCCACTCCCGAAGCCAAAAAACCCAATAAATCTGCGGCTGCCGAAGGTGCGAAGTAAGTGCGATATTGTCCACGTTCTATGATTTTGCTTGGTCTTTGCAACGCGATTAATTGCTGTTGCGATCGGTGAATCTGCAAGTTATAAGCTTCTGATTGCCACTCTTTACCTGCATAGATACCCTTGACAGCTTTTTCACCTGAATCAGTCTGCACAAACATCGAATAATCGACAAAGAAAGAATCTGTGGCGAACCAGTGTCTTTGACCTGCGGAGTTAGCATTTGCCCTAATTACAGAACCAGATGCGTAAAATCCTGTGAAATCAACATTATCTACTGGTGCGAGAATTGTGGCGATCGCCTCTTCTGAATTTAACAAATTGCCCCGATAAACTTCGCGACTTGAGCCTTTGTTTTCAGGAATAACTAAATAAGGATTTTCGGAAATTTGCGCGACTTCTTGCCGCAGATAATCGAGATTGGCGATCGCGTAGTTATAATCAATGGCGCGATCGCCCGTAAATGGAAACTTGGCATAAGCTTCACGTTGATTATAAATTAACGAAATTGTCACATTCCCATCGGCGACAACTCCTGATTGACGCACCTTGGCATTATTAAATCTCGTGAATTGGCTGCGCTCACTTTCTAAATTAATAGTTAGGTGTTCTCCATTATGGAGACTATCAATCAGGCGATCGGCTAATTGATAAAATGCTTGCTCTAGTTGTTCTTGCATATATCTGAGTGTGGTAAACGGTGAAAAAAATTATTATCAAAACATGCGAAAGAAACCAGAACCCAAAAACTTTCTCCAGAAAACATAAAGGGCGATCGCATTAGTCAAGAACATAATCTGGGCTTTCTGATATAGATCATAAGTAGGCAAGCATAATTAAACCCAAAACCCAAAAAGCTGAGGCACACGCTGCGCGTGCGCCACAGCATAACATCAGTGACTAAATTCGCTCAGCTAGAGCTAACCAACGCTCTGTTGATTTTTCGATCGCCTGATTTAGTTCGGTTAGGCGAGCAGATAGCTTCTGCAATTCGGCATGACCACTGGGCGCATTGTGATAGAGCTTTTTTTCGGTCTGGGTTTTTTCTTCTTCTAGTTTCGGGATTTTTGCTTCTAGCTCCTCATACTCGCGCTTCTCTTTGTAAGAGAGTTGTGAAAGTTTCTTAGTTTCGACTTTGGGAATGTCAGGAACAAAGGGGGCTGAATTACTAGACTTCTGCTCTTTTGCACCTTTATTAGATTGTGCCTTAGCATCACTCGCTTCTTGCTCAGCCTCGTCTTTTTTATATTCCAGATAAATAGAATAATTACCAGGATACAAGCGAATCTCACCTTCAGGCTCGAAGGAGAACACCATCTCGACTGTGCGATCAAGGAAATAGCGATCGTGGGAAACCACAATTACACAGCCGTTAAAATCTTCAAGATATTCTTCTAAAACGGCAAGAGTCTGTACATCAAGGTCATTTGTCGGTTCATCCAAAATCAAAACATTTGGAGCCTCCATTAATACTTTCAGCAGGAATAAGCGCCGCTTTTCGCCACCTGAGAGTTTATTGATCGGTGAATATTGTTGATTGGGAGGGAACAGGAATCGCTCTAACATTTGCGAAGCCGTGATTACACTTCCATCGGATGTTTTGACGAGTTCTGATACATTTTTGAGGTACTCGATCACGCGCAGATCGCCATACTGGGCAAGATCGTCGGAATGTTGATCGAAGTAACCAAAATGGATCGTTGTGCCAATTTCCACAGTTCCTTGATCAGGCTGCAAACGTCCGATCACCATGTTCATCAGCGTGGATTTACCTGCGCCATTGCTGCCGATGATGCCGATGCGATCTTCGGGCGTGAAGTTGTAGGAAAAATCTTTGATCAGTGTCCGATCGCCATAGGATTTAGAAATGCAATCAAGTTCGACAACTTTTTTACCAATGCGCCGCCCTACAGTGGTGATATCGACTTTGGCATTAGCTTGTTTAAACTCTGTAGCTTGCAAATCATGGGCGCGATCAATACGAGCTTTTTGCTTGGTACTCCGCGCCTTCGGCCCTTTTTTCAGCCATTCCAATTCACGGCGCAATAGTCCCGCGTGTTTGCGTTGGGTATTAGTTACCGATTCTTCAGCTTCGGCTTTTTTCTCTAAATAATAGGAATAGTTGCCCGAATAGTTGTACAAATCGCCGCGATCAATTTCGATAATCCGATTAGTGACTTTATCGAGAAAATAGCGATCGTGGGTAATTAGCAATAATGCGCCGCGATAGCGATTGAGATAGCTCTGTAACCATTCCACCGAGAGCGCGTCAAGATGGTTAGTCGGCTCATCCATCAGCAAAACATCAGGCGCAGAGAGTAAAGCTGAGGCGATCGCAATCCGTTTACGATATCCACCTGACAGAGTGCCAATTTTCGCTTCTAAATCATCAATACCTAGTTTAGTTAAAATAATCTTGGCGGTAGTTTCTAAATCCCAAGCGCCAATCTGATCCATGCGCTCAGATACTCGCGACAAATCTTCTAACAAGCGATCTAGATCGCCATGTCCATGAGTTAACTTATCAGAAATTTCTTCGTATTCCTTGACTAGCGACATCTGTTCGCCACTGTCAGCAAATACTTGTTCTAAAACCGTATTTTCTTCATTCAGGTCGGGCTGCTGTGGCAAATAAATAATTTTGGCACTGGAATTTACCCACAGATCGCCGCCATCATGATGTTCTAGCCCCGCAATCATTTTCAGTAATGTAGATTTTCCCGATCCATTTGTGCCGATTAGCCCAACCTTGTCGCCTTCATCAAGGCTAAAACTCGCATCCTTAAGGATCTCTTTGATGCCAAAATCTTTGCGGAGCGATCGAAGTGTAAAAAGTGCCATGCTATGTCATTTAATTATCTAATAGAGATTGTTTTTCGCTTTTCGCGTAATCACAATCCATAAACTAGTTTAACGTTATTGTTTGAACCTATGCGAAAGCTCTACTTTTTGCTACCCGGAACTACAAATAAATTTGCCTGTGGTGGTTTGTGGGCGGAGCTAAAAACGCTGGAATTAGTCCAAAAAGTTTGCCCTGCGGAGGTCGTCACCTACCGTCAGCGCGAAAAGGAGCATTTATGGCTCGATGATTTATTGCGATCGCAGGCAGCCGACAAATTAGATGATGCAATTTTTGTGATGAGTTGGGGATTTGACGTAGCGAAGCTTGCGCCAAAGCTAAAAAATTTCAATGCAATTTATCATGCCCATAGTGCAGGCTATGGCTTTAATTTACCCGCTAGCGTGCCGATTATCACCGTCAGTCGGAATACGCTTGGTTATTGGGGACAGCGATCGCCCCATTCGTTAATTTATTATTTACCAAATGAAATTTCCGATAAGTTTCATAATCAGCAAGGCGATCGCGATATTGATGTATTAGTCCAAGCTCGAAAATCTTCTAGTTATTTGCTAAACCAATTAGTTCCTGCTTTACAAAAACAATGCCGAGTCGAAGTGGTTGATCGCTATGTCGAAGATTTAGAAGGGCTATTTAATCGCGCTAAGGTTTATTTATACGATTCCGCAGAATATTGGGCAGTGCAAGGGGTCAGTGAAGGATTTGGGCTGCAACCGATGGAGGCTCTAGCCTGTGGATGTCAAGTTTTTTCGAGTGTCAATCATGGCTTGTCAGATTATTTAGATCCTGCTTTTAACTGTTATAAGATCGCAGGATATTCGCAAGAATTTGATCGCCAACGAATTCTGAAAGTCGTTCAGAGCAACCCAAAATTATCTTTATCGCCAAAAATCTTAGATGAATATCGCGCTGAAAATATTATTTATCGCTTACAAGTGATTTTAGAAGAGATAAATGAATTTTTTGACCATAAGCAGACATTTCAAGGCAATATTCCTAACTTGGGTTATTGGCAAGTGATGAAACTGCGATCGCAAAGAATATTTGCAAAAATCAAACAGAAATTAAAGTCTTAGGGAGAAGTCAGAAAGAGAATGGCGATCGCGGTAGGAAACCAGCGATCTTTCGAGGCAGGTTAAATGATATTTTAAAGACCAGCTAGCTTTAGATGTGACTGCAATCATTTATCAGCATCTCACCAAACTCTAATCGAGTATTTACTTGGTTGGTGACTGCGATTAAGAGTATGTCTAGTTTTTTCTATTGTATTCATCTGAGCTGATGACGATACTTGGGCGTTTTTTGGTTGTAGTTTGATCGGTGAAAGGAAATAGAACCAGCAGCACGTCGCCGAAGTTATAGGTTGTTATAAGCTGCGTCTTCTGGGTTATCCTATATTTTGGCAAAACTGGCTTCTGAGAGTCTGGTAGCGGCAAGTACTAAGTCATGGGAAGAATGTCTTTGCCTATCTCACAGAAAATCAATAAAATCTTCTACTTCGATAACTTTCTCTGACGGAAGATTCCGAATTTTTTCTAGTAATCTTTTCTCGATTTCTGAGTTGAATTGAATTGAAGTTGCTATCATGGTTAAGCACCTAAATCATGAATGTATTGTACCGCTTTCAATGGATTCCATTGGACAATTCGCTCCTCTGATTATTTCAAGCACAAGCAATAGTCTGAACTTTGATATCAACTTGAAGCACTTTACGCAGAACTCTGAGAATAGTGGTTAGATTATCCATAGTTGGATTACCTTTAGCAGATAACATTCGATGAAGGCTCTTACTTGGTTTCGATGTAGCGATCGCCAATTCTTCAAATCCAATGGTTGCGTTCACTAAATCTCTTAATATCAGCCTTGCTATTTCTGGCTCACCGTTTAGAAAAAGGGAAATTGCTTCATCAAGCAAAGCCTTGGCAAATGCGGGATCGGTTTGAACTCTAGCATTAACTGTTTCTTTAAAGTCTCTTGTCAATGAGATAGTTGTCAT
>JAJAZG010000213.1 GCA_026785865.1 Pseudanabaena sp. CAN_BIN31 | reverse complement strand
ACAAAGAGTAGCTTTGTTTTATCGTAAAGACGCGATCTCCGCGCAAAAGGTGACGGAATGGCGACAGGTGAATATCACAGGCACATTGCGATCGCCGCTTGTGACTTATCTCAAAGTAGGTCAGAAATTTGATTTTACTTTAGTCGTAGTCCATCAAAAGGGTGGCGGTGGTGGAGAGGCTGATCGCATCCGTCAAAATCAGAGCGATCGCCTGCGTCAAGAAGTTGACAAATATCAGCAGAATTCTCAATCTGATCCTGATTTGATTCTCCTAGGCGATTTTAATAGCCCCACATGGGCAGACCAAAATCGTGGTTTGCGGGATGCGCCGCTCACATTTTTGACTAGACCGATTGAAACTGATGCTAAAGAGAACTGTCTAAAAAAACGCGGTCAACCAAAAGCTGCGGATGGTCGTCCACGTTATACCAATCGCGGCACTGGTTGCGTGATTGACCATATCGCGATTTCCAAAGCGCCCAAAGGCGCAGAAGAAGAATATATTCCGCAATCAGTGCAGATTCTCGATCCGCAAAAAGATTTGGGCTTTGATAGCGATCGCACCTACTTCTCCAAAGTCTCCGATCATTTGCCAGTGAGAGCTATCTTTCGCACAAATTAAACTTCCAATCTCCCAAAATAAAGCGCCGCATTGCGCCGCCTTTCCAGAAACTAACAAGGGGCTTAAGCCCCTTGCCAGACCTTTTGGCAATTGCTTTATAGCCCTGAAGGTAAGCCAGTTGGTTTGCCCTTAATGCTGGTGACAATTCTGCCCCAGCCAGCTTCGCCGCCGCTATCCCAAAGAATTTGCTGCATCACACCGTAACTATAAGGATCGTAAGCACCGCCAACGCCAATGTCATAGCTATCACTAGCTCCATGACGAGTACCGTAAGGGTCGTGAACGAGCCATACTTTTTGAGCAGGATCATGTCCAACGATGATGCAAATATGACCGCTCGATTTGTAAGCAAGTCCCACCACCACAGGAATATTCGCTTTGAGCGACAATAAAATATCTTTAGCGGAAAGAGAATAACTAAAGTAAGACACAATACCGAGTTCTCTTAAAGCCCATGTTTGAGCATCATGATCGATAGTATCGCCATATTTGCCCACAATTCGCATATATGCTGATTCTGGTTCTGGAAAACCCTGTGCTTTCGCCATTGTCGTTAAGGCTCCAGCTAGCAAATAGTCAGCTAACATGGCGTTGCTAGTGGTATTACACTGCCGCCAACCAGGACCAAAGACTGCCTCATCGTTATCAAGTTGTGAGCAATATTTGACTGGCAACTTAATCAGACGATTCAGATCTTCGCCTTCGATTTTGATGTGCGGATCGTAGGCATAGACCTTCTGAATTCGGGTTTTACCGTCTTTAGCGGTGAAGGGAGATGCAAGCGTAAGTAAAAGATGTTGGTTGCGATCGGGGCTATATTCAGTGACAAAAAAAGCTTGATCTTTTTTAATAAAAATTTTCTCGGAATCAGCTAAATCTGCTGATCCCAGCAGCTTTTTTTTGAGAAAAGTGTCTGCTTGCGCGATCGCTTTGGGCATAGAACAACCTTAGAATGAGTTCGCTAATGCTATGAATCATCGCATATCATCATCAGGATTTATTTTTAGATCGATTTGGTACTCTCAGACCATTGACGACTGAAAAGGCGATCGCTTAAATAAAAAACTAAAAAAATATGGCGCACGCGCAGCGTGCGCCACACTTTTAATGTACAACGCCAGATTGTTGAGATTTACCTAAATCTTGTAGTTCTTGTTCGGTCTTGAGTCGAGAAACTACATTAAATGCGCTTGGATTCAGTTGCCCTGTTTCCTGTACTCCTTCAGTCGGACCTGCCACTTCACACCAAGCTGCTAGACCTCCCATAATTTGGGCTACATTTGAGAAACCCGCATCGCGCAGAAGTTGAGCGGCTTGTAATGATTGCTCATCTGATTCACCATAGATATAAATATCTCGTGCAGTTTCCAAATTTGCCTGAGCAAGCTCCATAAATTTCTCCATTGGCATAGAAATAGCGCCTGTGATCCTGCCCTGATTAAAGGCTGTCCGATCGCGTATATCGACAATGGTGAGTGCTGGTTCGCCCCACTCCAAACGCGCCTTTAAGTCGTAGGCTGGGGATTCAGGTTTGAGACTAGGTGGATTGGGCGTGATGTTAGGTAAAGCTTGCTTTACGTTTTTAATAACTTCTTGGATAATATCCGCCATGATGTTTTTACCTACAAAATCAAGAATCACATGAATATTCAGAATCACATCCTTCTGCTTGAAATCATGTTTGAGCAATGTATAAATTGGATGAATTGTCTTAAAATATTTTAAATCTTTACAGTAAATACTTCCTTCCCAGTGAAAGATTAGACGTTGCGGCGCTCCGCGCCGCAACGTCTAATTCTTGGGTTTTAATGTCTATTTTTATACTGAGAAGGGAGTAAGATTGATGGCTAATAATATCCAGATTGGGGTTGCACCGATCCAGCATCATGCAACTTTTCTACGTTTAGCCACACTAATCCTTTTATTAAGTAGGCAAGCATAATTAAACCCGAAGAGCTGTAGCACACGCGCAGCCTGCGCTACAGCTCTTTGGGTTTTGAGGTTTCTTTTACCCACTTAACTTATTTGTTCATAAAAATTAAATAGATTTGTTAAACAAGGTAACTCTCTGGTCTGTTCCTTTTGATTTATACATGGCGCTATCAACATTTTTAAAAAGGATATCAGCCGTTTCTCCGTCTTGAGGATATATAGCAATACCGATAGTGGCACTAATAGAAAGAATAATTCCATCAAATTCACATTCTTCAGCAATATGATCAACTATCTTTTCGGCAAGACTAATCACATCTGCTTCTAGATTAACATTCATCAAAATGCATACAAATTCGTCCCCTCCCCATCGACTGACCATATCTTCGTCACGAACAAAAACTTTTAAACGGTCTGCTACCAACATCAGCACCTTGTCTCCGATCTGGTGACCATACGTGTCATTAATGCTCTTAAATTTGTCTAGGTCAATAAATAGAATAGCAAGCTTCCAGCCATGGCGTTTTGCTTGGATTAACCCATAGTCTAAGCGTTGCTCGAATAACAAACGGTTTGGAAGTCCTGTCAATGCGTCATGAAATCCAATATGAATTACGTCTTCTTCTTGAGATTGGGCTTTTGACAAAGCAGTATACACTTCAGAAAGGTCATTTCTTTTATCTACAAGTTCAGATTCAATTTCGATTCTTTCAGCTACCGCTTTGGCAAGTTCAGCATTTACCTGATGTAAATCGTCCGCAGCTTTCACTAGCTTTTGCTCGATCTCCTCGTTTTGAGTAACGACTTCTTTAATAGACTGAACTGGAAGATTATCTTTATCTTCTTGCTTTAGAACTAAATTTACAGAACTAAGTTGATCAGCAGCATCTTTAACACTTTCTTGAATTTCCTCGCTTTGATCAAGTACATGTTTAAGAGGAACGTGGTTAGTTTGGCTTGGCTCATCCAAATTATTTGAACCGATCGCTTTTTCTTTGTCCATATTATTTTCCCACACTTTAGAGAATATTGATACTCTCGCTCAACTCCTGAGTTGTAAATCGTCAATAAATATAGTTTTAGCGATCGTTAAGGAATACTACTGAATTT
>JAJAZG010000212.1 GCA_026785865.1 Pseudanabaena sp. CAN_BIN31 | reverse complement strand
TGGGCTGACCTATGGCGACCAGAACTAAATCAAAAACTGTCATTGCCCGATGATGCGCGAGAAGTAATCGGTCTAGTCTTAAAAAAGATGGGGCAATCCTACCAACCAGAAAATCTAGTTGAAAGTCAGGATATTTTTACAAAACTTACCCAAGAACTTAAAAGCCTTAATTCTCAAGTTTTAACCTACTCTTCCGATAATTACTTGCAGTCGCTATTAGCTGATGACACATTGGCGGCAGTGGGCTGGACGAGCGATATGTACAAAGCCCAAAAACAAAATCCTAATCTCAAGGTGGTGATTCCGCAAGATGGTACGGCGATTTGGAGCGATATATGGGTGATTCCTAAAGGTGAAGATGCGATCGCGGCAGTAGAATGGATGAATTTTTGCCTTACACCTGCGATCGCCGTTCAAATCACATCTTTAACTGAGGCAGTTAGTCCATCAAGCGAGTTAGACAAAGTTCCTGCTAGCGTCAAAGCCGATCCGATCAAGTTTTTCTCACAAGATATTCTCGCAAAAAGTGAGTTAATCGTGCCTTTGTCTGCATCAGCACTCGCACAATACAAAGATCTTTGGACAAAGATGCGAACAGGAAATCTATAAGTAAGCAAAAGCCATAGCGCACGCGCAGCGTGCGCTATGGCTTTTGCTTACTTAATACTAATTAAGGGGATAGTTATAGTCGCTACGTTTGCGCCATTCCATTTCGTTATTGACAACTTTATATAGACATTCTTCAACAATGAATGGAGCGTTGCGCCAATTAATATCATCACGCTGCAAAATCCAACTCACCTGCTCAATGGCTTCTTCTAGTTCCGCTTCAAAACGCGCCAAAGGTAGTGGGGCTTTTTCTAAGTTGGGAGCCTCTACACAAATAGCGATCGCCTCTCTTAGCGCCGCAACGACCTCCTTGCCATAGACTTCTCGCGCCCTCAGTCTCAGCGCTTGGTAACCTTTTTCTGAGGTTGCATACATCGGTGGTAAACGGTTCAATACATAGGCAGTTGCTTCACCTAGATCCACTGTTTCGGAGATCGCGGGATGTAACTTTTGAATTTGGTGGTAGGCAAGCGACAATACCAATTTTTCTAGGACATTACTGAATTGATAATTGACATCCACCATATAAGTATAAAAGTCTCTCGCCTTCTGCTCATCTTTACCCTCACTCAGCGAAGTTTTAACCTGTCTGCCTTTCCAAGAAATTTCAGGTGGTTTGCGACCAAAAGCTGTTTCATCTCGCCCAGCAATTGCTTCACGTCTACCCGTAACTATGTAAGTATTACTCACAGCAGTTTTAAGCTTAACTGTGACCAATGCATTCTCTAAAGCCGCAGGAATATCTTTCCAAGAAGCATTTTCTGCACCTAAGAGTTGTTGGAGTGCGGCAAGCGATCGCGCCTGACTAACGACCTCTTGCGAAGGCAATGGTTTAGTATCTCGCAGTACATCGGGTTTGACACTTACTAGCGCCCGACGTACTGCGGATTCGATTTGCGTTCTCATTTCGGTTACGGCTTTTTTGCGTTGTTTCAACCAGCCTACTTTCGATGTGGCATACATCGGAGGCAGGCGATTTAGCGCATATGCCGCAACTTCACTTAAGTTCATCTGATTACGGCGGTATTCTGGCAGATGCGAGATTTGCAAATCAATTTCCGCAATTACCAGTTCTTCTATTGCATTCTTACAACTTTGCATACCAATCCGTCTCAACCCTAACATGAAATTTAAGTGTCTATGAAATTAAAAACCGTAAGCCTAAGCTATATTGTAAAGCAATCAAAATCAAGATTATTTGGAACTACGATCAATACGATAAAGCCATACCATCAGAGCTAATACGCCAATTTGCAAAGCGAAGCTTCCTAAATTTGTCTCTAGTTCACCATGGCCAGCGATCAATCTAGTGAGAAAAATTACTGCCCCAATAAAACCCGATCCCGCAAAAGCCATATAAATAAATATGCGTAGACCTCGATAGGGAGACTTGGCTTCGCGTCTAAGTCGCTCATATTGCTGAGAATTCAGTTTAGACATAGTAATTACAAATTAAGACTTCTTTTGATTCATCGCTGCGCGATCGCATAACCAAATCGTATTTCCAGTAATCAATCGCGAAGGATATTGGTTGATATCACCCTTGGGCGCGAGTACCGCTTTTAAAGCTTTTGCCTTGGCAGCACCTTCGATCATGAATAGAATTTCTTTCGCCTGATTGATTAAAGGAACCGTCATCGTGATCCGATGCTGTCCATCTTTTTCGCCGACAGTTACAAGGCGATCGCTAACTTTAAGAGCATTGGTATGTGGAAATAACGAAGCGGTATGCCCGTCATCACCCATTCCTAACAAAAATAAATCAAACTCAGGAAATTCTCCTGCCGCAGTACCAAAAAATTCTTGAATATGCTGCTCGTACTGCGCCGCCGCGATCGCAGGGTCGTCACTATTTGTCGGAATTGCATGAATATTTACCTCAGGAATCGCTACGCGATCAAGCCATATAGCACGGGTCATGCCTTCATTACTTAAAGGATCGGTGATAGGCACGTAGCGCTCATCGCCCCAAAAAACATGCACCTTTGACCAGTCCCAATCCTTAGTTGCTAGGAGTTCGTACAAAATACGAGGTGAATTGCCCCCTGTGGCGACGATGGTAAATCTTTCATTTTTCGCGATCGCCTCTTTATAAGCAAGCTGACACAACAACAACGCTCTAGAAGCAATCTCAGCGCGATCGTTCCAAATTTCTACCTGTCTAGCCATAAAAAACACCTCCATCGGAAATAGATTATTAGAGTGAAGTAATAACACTTTTTGTATAGATATTTATCAATCAACCTTGAGAGAGGTGTTTTTTATTTCATTTTGTGTAAATTTGGACATTACTAACACGGAAATGAACTAATCTATAAATTGTTAGGAAAATATTAAGATTAAGGTAAACGCATATGTCGCCTGCTATCATACGCCTCTTCTGGGACTCAGTTAGTCAAGCTCAGCCCAATTTGCTCTTAAATCTTGATGACGATGGTTTATTGAGCTTGCTAGTTGACCAAGTCCGACAGCGCTCATCTTTAGACTCACATCAACAAAATGATCTCAGTCACTATATTAGCAATCGACTGCCCTTAATCCGCGAAATGGCATATGATAGCTAGTTGGCTAAAGGAAGATAAAAAATTGCTGAAAAATACTGGGTAATAACTTCTAATGGCATCTGCAAGAATTGTTGATTTATTGCGTAGTGGAAAGATTAATGACTCATATATTGTTCGTGGTTGGGTACGGACAAAGCGAGAAGGAAAGGGGATTGCCTTCTTAGAATTAAATGATGGATCGTCGCTACAGGGCTTACAGATCGTCCTACCCCAGACGATTGAAGGATATGAAACCCTGATCAAGCAAATTACTACAGGCACATCCATCGAAGTGTCTGGCATTCTGGTTGAGTCCATGGGTAAAGGGCAGAGAGTCGAAATGCAAGCAACGGCGATCGCTGTTTTTGGTCTTGCCGATCCTGAAACCTACCCCTTGCAGAAAAAACGTCATTCAATCGAATTTCTTCGCACGATCGCCCATTTACGTCCACGCACAAATATGTTTGGGGCAGTATTTCGGGTCAGAAATGCCTGTGCGTTTGCAGTTCACAAATTTTTTCAAGAGCGCGGCTTTTTGTGGGTGCATACGCCGATCGTGACGGCTAGCGACTGTGAGGGCGCAGGTGAAATGTTTGCCGTGACTACTTTTGACTTAAACAAAGTGGCGGCGGCAGGTAAACCTGTTGATTTTTCGCAAGACTTTTTTGGGAAGCCTGCTTTCTTGACTGTGAGTGGTCAGCTAGAAGCAGAAATTATGGCGAGTGCCTTTTCTAATGTCTATACTTTTGGTCCCACTTTTCGCGCCGAAAATTCAAATACTTCGCGCCACCTTGCTGAATTTTGGATGATCGAGCCAGAGATGGCTTTTTGCGATCTTGAAGGTGATGCCGATCTTGCTGAAGATTTTCTTAAATATATTTTTAGTTATGTTTTAGAAACTTGTCCCGAAGATATGGAGTTTTTCCAAGAACGGGTAAACGATCAGGTGATGGTAAATGCTCGCAAGATTGTTGATGAGCAGTTTGAGCGCGTGACTTATACCGAGGCGATCGCTATTCTTGAAAAGTGCAGTAAAACCTTTGAGTTTCCTGTGCAGTGGGGGCTAGATTTGCAGTCTGAGCATGAGCGATTTTTAGCAGAAGAACATTTTCAGAAGCCAGTAATCGTGATGGATTATCCGCTTGGAATTAAAGCGTTTTATATGCGGGTGAATGAAGGGACAACAAGCGATCGCCAAACCGTAAGAGCGATGGATATTCTCGCTCCTGGGGTTGGTGAAATTATCGGCGGTTCTCAAAGAGAAGAGCGTCTTGATGTATTGGAAGCGAGAATTCGTGGTGTGGGACTCAGTCCAGAAGATTATTGGTGGTATCTCGATTTACGCCGCTATGGAACTGTGCCTCATGCTGGCTTTGGACTTGGTTTTGAGCGTTTAGTTCAGTTCATCACAGGCATGGGCAATATTCGTGATGTGATTCCATTCCCTCGATTTCCGCAGAGTGCTGAATTTTAATGCATCATGTGCTAGTTCGCCCATGATGTAAGTTGCGGCGATCGCGCGATCGTCTTCCATAATCATCGTGGCAAATAACTGATCTTAGATTTCGACCTATGAATAGATGCAAAGCCAAAAAACTGGCGCGAAATCCCTTGATGGGTTGACTTTGCATAGCTTAAGTAATAGTTTTAATGAGCAAAAACATCCGTATAGCCTAGCAAATCTAAGTAAACAAGCGTCGGAATGTGAGCAAAACAAGCCTTGGCAAGATCATAGCGATTTTCCCGAATCAGCATATCAATCAGCTTTCGATGGACTGACAACAAGTAGCGCACATCATTAGCGGCATACTGTAACTGCTTTTCCGAGAGAACACGCACATTTCCCCAGTCTGAACATTGGGATGTTTTATCTAGTTCAATTTTTTCGAGTTCGCGTACTAGTTCCTTTAAACCATGTTTGTCGGTATATGTCCTCGCAAGTTTGCTAGCAATTTTAGTACAAAAAAGTGGATGAGTCGCAATACTGAGATGCGCTTCCAGCATGGCAACATCAAATCGCGCATAGTGAAAAACCTTAGTAACATCGGGCGCTTCAAACAAGTATTTAAGGTTAGGCGCTTCCTTACTCCCTTGAGCAATGCGAACTATGCTTACAGTCTCGTCATCATTGCAAATTTGGATTAAGCATAAGCGATCGCGTCTAGGAATTAACCCCATCGCTTCAGTGTCAATCGCGATCGCTTCACAGCCAAGATATTCTTGCAGGGTTTCAAAGTCTATATCGTTATCAAAAATTTTAAAAGCTGGCATCTTAATTTTTTATTTGGATTTTTAGGTTAGCTGTAGTAATAGTTATACAGACTTATAGCAATCCTAAATCATTTGTGGATAAACAAGGGGCTTAAGCCCCTTGTTAAGCTGATCGGCATTTAAAATGCCTTAAAGGCACATCAGCTTACGACAAAAACTTTGAATCTTTAGCGCAAAGATTCTATCCATTCAAAAACTCGATTCCATGCCCACCAGCGATCGCGATCGCCATATTCATTCTGGCATTTTTTACTGCTGACATAACCAACATGACCACCATATTCAGTTAATAGAAGCTTAATTGCAGGGTTCTCTTGGGCAATTTTTTCTATATCAGGAATAATTGAGGGATCGAACATGGGATCGTCTGCCGCGTAAAGAATTAAAGTCGGCTTTTGTAGCTGGGGCATGAAATATAACGGACAACTAGCATCGTAATATGCTTCGACAGAATCGAAACCTAATTTGGTGATCGTCAATTCATGATCAAATCCCCAAATGCTATTGGCGCGTTCTACCGCATCGCGATCAATCGCTTCAGGATGTATTTTTGCCATCCGTCGCCCTAGTTTTTTTAGCTCGCGGGCGATCGCCTTTTCGAGAAATCTTCCCAATTCATCTTTGACTAAATAAGTAAGCGATCGATTAGAGTCAACGCTAGGACAAATCACTGCGCCGCCTGCGATATCAGCCGATGTAATTTCTAAATCGCTGCCCCAATCCGCGATCGCTTCTCCTGCTTTGATACCCCACAAAGCCAACTGACCACCGAGGGAATATCCTGTTAACCAAAACGGAGCAGGGCAGCCTAGTTGTTTGGCAGTGTTGGCGATACGAATAAAATCTTCGCCTTCGTATAATCCATCAGAGGTCAAGGCTGGTGAAAGCTCGGCAGTTTTACCATGCGCTCGCCAATCAAATAGAACTACGGCATAACCTCTATCAAGAGCCTTGCGCCCAAAGATTTTAAGAAACCATTGATTATCTAAATCCCCTGTAATTCCATAGGTTCCCACGATTGTTCCTTTTGCGCCTTCAGGAATTGCATACTTCCCAAAAATAGGAACTCCATTTGCACCAGTGAAAATATGCTCTTGATAAATGGGTTCTGGTTCAACTGTGAAGTTTTCCCATTTCCGACTTACCCGCAAAGCCGTATAAAGGGTCATCAGTAATCCATTGGTGAGATGCCAAGGCGGGGTATAAAGCATATAAGTTAGTTCTTGTTTATATTCCTTTACATTTTACAGCGATCGCAAAAAATAAAGAGAAAGCTTTCGCTTTCTCTTTATTTTTTGGCTTTAGAGCCTATTTAATTACGGAGAGAGAGGGATTCGAACCCTCGTTAAAGTTGCCCCTAAACAGCATTTCCAGTGCTGCGCCTTCAACCACTCGGCCATCTCTCCTCGCTGGACTTTACAAGAAACTTTTACAAATTTGCTTGTTTTATCACGCGGATTTTAATCATACCAAAGCTTGGTACATATGCAAGAATTATGATCGCCAAAAAACAATTTTTTTTAGCGATCGGGCATACAGCACCTAATTAACTTAACTTGCGTATTTTCGATACCAAGCGATCGTCTGGTTTAAACCTTCGCGAAAATCTACCTGAGCCGTAAATCCAAATGCTTGCTTTGCGCGTTCCACATCCAGACATCGGCGGGGCTGACCGTTCGGTTTGTCGGTTTCCCAAATAATTTCGCCATCGTATCCCATTAATTCACAAATTAAATAAATTAAATCTTTGATCGAAATCTCTAAACCAGTACCAATATTTACAGGCTCAGATTCGTCATAGGCGGCGGCTGCCATGACAATACCCCGCGCTGCATCTTCGGAATACACAAATTCTCTAGTTGGTGTGCCATTGCCCCATACCGAAATTGCGCGATCGCCTTTTTGTTGAGCCTCATAAACCTTCCGAATCAACGCAGGAATTACATGAGAACTACGCGGATCGAAATTGTCTTCAGGGCCATAGAGGTTAACGGGCAGTAAATAAATGCCGTTAAAACCATATTGCTGACGATAGGACTGCAACTGGACTAATAAAGCTTTTTTAGCGACACCATAGGGCGCGTTGGTGACTTCAGGATAGCCATTCCATAGATCTGACTCTTTAAAGGGTACGGGCGTAAAGTTGGGATAGGCGCAAATTGTGCCAACACAAACAAATTTCTGCACCTTAGCTTCATAGGCAGCATGAATTAACTGCACACCCATCATCAGGTTGTCATAAAAAAGCTCGGCAGGTTTTTCGCGATTGAGTCCAATGCCGCCAACATGAGCGGCAAGATGAATGATTAAATCTTGATCTTGAACGGCTTTTTCGCAGATGGCAAGCGATCGCAAATCATTGTCTTTAGATCGCGGCACGGTGATCAAATCTGGATTGGCTCCTGCGGCGACTAGTTGGGCGATTACTCGCTTTCCTAAAAAGCCCGCACCGCCAGTGACTAGGATTTTTTGATCTTTAAATTGGAGATTTGATTGATTTTCTAGCATAGAAATTTATTGACAATACTTCTTCGTACAGTTTTTGAATGCTTGTAAGCAGGTCAGTCTAATTAAATATAAAACCCAAAAAGCTGTGGTGCACGCACAGCGTGCGCCACAGCTTTTATTTACCAAGTCGAGGCTTGTCCCACATTTCGTAATGTGGCAATGTCTTGAGAATGTGTCCCTTTAGGATTTGGCAATCCCAATGCTGCTAGATCGGCATCAACCATTAGCTCCACCAAAGCTTTGAAGGTAACTTTCGGTTCCCAGCCCAACTTTTGTTTGGCTTTTGTCGAGTCGCCTAACAATAGATCGACTTCCGCAGGACGAAAATAGCGGGGATCGATCTCGACATAATCTTCCCATTTGAGATTAACGTAAGCAAAAGCCTCTTCAAGAAACTCGCGTACTGAATGAGTTTCACCTGTCGAAACTACATAGTCATCGGGAGTTTCTTGCTGCAACATCAACCACATCGCCTCAACATAGTCTTTGGCATAGCCCCAATCGCGTTTGGAATCAAGATTGCCTAAGTACAGTTTTTTCTGCTGATTACCAACGATGCGAGCGATCGCCCTTGTAATCTTACGGGTCACAAATGTTTCACCACGACGCGGCGATTCGTGGTTAAACAAAATCCCATTGCAAGCAAACATGCCATAGGACTCACGATAATTAATCGTCTGCCAATGGGCATAGACCTTCGCGCAAGCATAGTGACTGCGGGGATAAAAAGGCGTATCCTCATTTTGGGGTACGGCTTGGACTAAGCCATACATCTCTGAAGAACCTGCTTGATAAAAACGGATCTGGCGATCGTTGCGTTGGTGATAATCGCGAATCGCTTCTAGCAGTCGCAAAGTTCCCATGCCCACAGCATCAACTGTATATTCAGGAGAGTCAAAGCTGACGCGCACATGGGATTGAGCGCCGAGGTTGAATACTTCATGGGGTCGGACTGCTTCTAAAATTCGCCCTAGGGTTGTACCATCAGTGAGATCGCCATAATGCAGAAATAGTTTAGTTTCTGGTAGGTGCGGATCTTGATACATATGATCGAGGCGATCGGTATTAATCGTAGAAGTGCGGCGAATGATGCCATGTACTTCGTACCCTTTTGCTAATAAAAGTTCTGATAAATAAGATCCATCTTGACCAGTAATACCTGTGATTAGGGCGCGTTTAGATTTACTCATGAAGTAGTGGTTTGAAATGATGTTACACAAAGTTTATAGCAATGAGTAGCGAAATCCACAAGAGAGGGAGGATAAAAATCGCTCTCTTAAGTAAATAATCAACCAAAACCGAAAAAGCTGTGGGGCCCGCGCCGCGGGGGCCCCAGCGTTTTTGGGTTTGGTTTTTATTTTTTATAAATAATTAAAAAAATTTTATCATTTAAAAAATTAACAAAAAT
>JAJAZG010000211.1 GCA_026785865.1 Pseudanabaena sp. CAN_BIN31 | reverse complement strand
TTTCAGGCCCTTCGTCCTCCTCTTGCTGTCATAAAAAAACGCAAATCTCATGCTTCTATACCTAAAATTGCTGCCTGATTTTTTATGATTCTTGCAAATACAACTCCTTAAGTACTCCTAAATCAAGAGGGCTTCGATTTCTGATGTCCAATATTTACTCCTCTCTTTATGGGGCGTTCATCCTTTTTTTGCTTCAACTTTTTCCAAAGTCCAGTAAAGAGTGATAGTAATATTTAATTCTTCTGAAGTATATTGAAGTAACTAATTAATCACATAAGAATATGAGCCAAAGATTAAAGCGTTGGGAATCTCCGCGCAATGAAGGTCGTAACGATAAAGGTAAAGGTGGATCTGCTCGCCAACGCCAAAAGAAAAAACAATTGCAGATGCTTCGTAAGAAATTAAAAGCAGGAATTAATTCAAAAACAAAAAGAGATGGCGCAAGCGCCATCTCTTTTTGTTTTAAGGCGATTTCCAGAAAACAAAATACCTATTCTGTAGCGCAGGCATCCTACCTGCTTCACCACAATGCAAGCGAGACGCTTGCGCTACATGGGGATATTCTTTTCGAGAAATCACCTAAAGAAAATGTTGTGCTTCGCACAACATTTTCTTTAATGTGTAACCACAGGAAACTGTTGAGCAAAGTCTGCATCGCCAACGTTGTGAAAATCAGTTTCACCAAAAATTGCATTTTCAAACTTGTAATGCTTGAACTCCAGAATGTTGCCTGAATTATCAGCCAAGAAAAAAGTACGATGCTCTAAAGGTGTATCGACAAAGCGAACTTTTGGTTTCTGATAAAACTTGAGATGCTTATCATGAACTTTCTCTAATAAAGCCATCCAGTTATTTTCGGAATAAAAAACTAATCCGAAATGGCGTGGATAGATGCCATGTTGAGAATCGAGGGAATCTTCAATAACATGAGCGACCAACTGGTGACCGTACAAACTCATAATCAACGAGCCCTTTGACTCGCGCCCTGCTAGACAACCCAACCCATCAACATAAAAAGCCTTAGTACTCGGAATATCTTTGACTGGAAATGCGAGATGAAAGAGAATCTTGGTCATGGTGCGGTACTTTCTAGCATGAGTTTGGAGCGCTTGAGTTTATCAGGAATTTCAATTGGATATTTTCCTGTAAAACAAGCTGTGCAAAAATTCGCGGTATCAATTCGTGTCGCTATTAACATTGCATCGTGACTGAGATAGGCAAGTGAATCTACCTCAATCTGCTTCGCGATCGCCTCAACAGAATTGTGCGAGGCAATCAAATTATCTTGCGAGTCCGTATCAATACCATAAAAACAAGGGTGAGTGACAGGCGGTGAAGAAATACGCATATGTACTTCAGTTGCACCAGCTTCACGCAATGCTCTTACTATTTTACGACTCGTGGTTCCCCTTACGATCGAATCATCGATCACAATTACACGCTTACCCTGCAAAACATCCTTGAGTGGATTTAGCTTCATCTTAATCCCTGCCTCACGCATCGCTTGAGTGGGCTGTATAAAAGTACGTCCGACATAACGATTTTTAATCAACCCTTCAGCATAAGGAATCCCTGATTCACGGGAAAAGCCGATCGCCGCAGGAATACCCGAATCAGGTACACCAATCACAATGTCAGCATCAACTGGACTTTCTTTAGCCAGTTCACCGCCGATCCGCATTCTATAGGTATAGAGACTTTCACCATGCATGACGCTATCGGGTCTTGCAAAATAAATCATTTCAAATGCACAAAGTTTTGGCTTGGCAACTTCCCATATCAAAGACTGAATCCCACCTTCCATCGTAATAATTACGAGCTCACCCGCCGCCACTTCGCGCACATATTCTGCGCCAATAATATCTAGACCACAGGTTTCTGATGACAAAACATAGGAGCCATCGGTGGTTTTGCCAATTACTAATGGACGTACACCATAAGCATCTCGCGCCCCTGCGATCGCATTAGGCATCGCCATTACTAAACTAAAAGCACCGTGACATCGATGTAGAGCCGTCACGATCGCCTCTTGCCAATCTTTGCCTTCTGCAACTGCTTCACCAACCGCAAAAGCAATTCCTTCTGAGTCAGTTGTGGATTCGAGGGCATGACCCTGAGCCGACAGTTCGCCGCGTAACTCAGTCGCATTTACTAAATTGCCATTGTGCGCCAGCGAAAAATCTCCTAAGCGCGTATTCACCACAATCGGCTGAGCATTGCAAACCTTGCTCGAGCCTGTCGTCGAATAGCGATTATGCCCGATCGCTAAAGATCCCTTTAGCTCCGCCAAAATTGTTTCATTAAAAACTTGAGATACCAAGCCCATGGCTTTATGAGTATGGGTATTACCGCGATCGTCATAAACAGTAATCCCTGCTGACTCCTGACCGCGATGTTGCAATGCATATAGTCCAAAATATACGAGCTTCGCAACATCCCCCTCTGCTGCTAATACTCCAAAAACACCACAAGCTTCTTGCGGCTTGTCAGTCTCAATATCTAGATCGCTAGGATTTAAAAAGTGTTTAGACATTTCATCAACAAAAACAGAATGGTCTAACAACATAGCAGTTATACGGAATACTTTAGGTTGGGTAGAAGAGTAAAACCCACCCTTAGATCGTACCAGTGTTAAGCGTTTCTTAACCAAAACTAACTCAGAAAAACAAGAGGTAAGCTTTAACTGCCGATTTTTTCAGCGCCAAGAAAATTATCAAAACTTAATAGGACTCATTTAATTTTCTTATGGGTTTGGGGACAGTCTGCCCTGTAAACTTAGTTACGAGGTTGTGTAGTAAGGCACAACTAACTTGATTTTGCTTTCTGCTTCTAGAAAATTTCTGGAATACGATAAAGAATTAATAGTTATAAAATTTAAATAAAATAAGGATTCCTAAACATGGATAGCACAATCAGTCTTGAGATTATTGAGGTCGTTGAACAAGCGGCGATCGCATCTTCTAAGTTTATGGGCTTGGGCAAAAAAGACGAAGCTGATGAAGCTGCTGTCGAAGCGATGCGCGAACGCATGAACAAAATTCATATGCGCGGTCGCATTGTCATCGGTGAAGGCGAACGTGACGAAGCGCCTATGCTATACATCGGTGAAGAAGTTGGTATTTGCACACAACCCAATGCTGCTGAATTTTGCACCATCGAAGAGTTACAAGAAATCGACATCGCGGTTGATCCTTGCGAAGGGACAAACCTCGTTGCTTATGGTCAAAATGGCTCAATGGCAGTTTTGGCAATCTCTGAGCGCGGCGGATTGTTCCAAGCTCCCGACTTTTATATGGATAAGTTGGCTGCGCCTCCTGCGGCTAAGGGTAAGGTAGACATTCGCAACACACCTACCAAAAACCTACAAATTCTTTCTGAATGCCTAGACCGTGCGATCAGTGAATTGGTCGTGGTCGTGATGGATCGCCCTCGTCACAAAGACTTGATCGCAGAAATCCGTAAGGCGGGTTCTCGCGTGCGTTTGATCAGTGATGGTGACGTATCGGCAGCAATTTGTTGTGCTTTCGCTGGTACAAATATCCACGCACTTATGGGTATCGGTGCGGCACCTGAAGGCGTAATTTCCGCAGCAGCAATGCGTTGCTTGGGTGGACATTTCCAAGGTCGTCTAGTTTATGACCCAGCCGAAGTCAATACACCTGAAAGCGCTAAGTGGACACGCGAAGGTAACTTGGCTCGTCTCAATGAAATGGGTATTACCGATGGCGATCGTATTTATGATGCTAATGAACTGGCTTGTGGTAAGAATGTCTTGTTTGCAGGTTGCGGCATCACCCCTGGAACTCTGATGGATGGCGTGCGCTTCTTTGCTGGCGGTTGCCGTACTCAGTCTTTGGTTATCTCGACTCAATCGAAGACTGCTCGTTTTGTGGACACCATTCACTTGACCAGCGACAGCCCTAAAGTTATTAATTTGCGTTAGAGAAATAACCTCACCCCCCAGCCCCCTCTCCTTGCAAAGGAGAGGGGGAGAAAGATCTTTTTTTCTTGTTCCCCTCTCCTTTGCAAGGAGAGGGGCTAGGGGTGAGGTTATTCTTGATTTATAGTTTTAAAAAAAGAGGAGACACTTCGTGTCTCCTCTTTTTAGTTGTTACAGAAAGTTAAGGAGTAATAAGTACCTACTACACTGGTAGCTATCTCCTGATAAGCTCATCCCATAAGATAATTATTTCCAGTCCTAAATAAGAAACGCATTTACGATATGAATATTGCAGTTGTTGGCTTGAGTCATAAAACGGCGACTGTGGAAGTACGCGAAAAGTTGAGTATTCCTGAAGATCGCATGGAAGCGGCGATCGCCCAACTGATGAGCTATCCGAGCATTGAAGAAGCTGCCATTTTAAGCACTTGTAACCGCTTAGAGTTATATGTGGTGACTAGCGAATCTGAAGGCGGGATTCGCGAAATCATGCAGTTTTTGTCGGAATTTAGCCAACTACCTCTACAGTTCCTCCGTCGCTATTTGTTTATTCTGCTTCGCCAAGATGCCGTGACTCACCTGATGCGAGTTGCATCTGGCTTAGATAGTCTTGTGCTTGGTGAAGGACAAATTTTAGCTCAGGTCAAAAGCACTCACCGTCTCGCCCAGCAATATAACGGCGCGGGTCGAATTCTCAACCAGCTTTTTAAACAATCTTTGTCGGCGGGTAAACGGGTTCGGACTGAAACTGAAATTGGCACAGGTGCAGTGTCGATCAGTTCGGCTGCGGTCGAGCTTGCTCAAATTAAGCTAAAAAATCTTTCCGATAAGCACACCACGATTGTCGGAGCTGGCAAGATGTCGCGCTTGCTTGTAAAGCATTTGATTTCTAAAGGGGCGCAAAAAATTGCGATCGTGAACCGATCGCGATCGCGTGCTGAAGCAATGCTTAAAGAATTTGAAACTAGCGGCGCTCAGTTTCATATTCATTCTTTAGATCAACTGTTAGATTGCGTGGCGGTTTCTGACTTGGTATTCACCAGTACAGCTTCGACTGAGGTGATTATTAGCCGCAAACATCTTGAGGCGATCGCCGCTAATCATACTGGTTTAACCCTCGTTGATATTTCTGTCCCTCGCAACATTAGTTCTGACGTGAACGAGTTGCCAAATACTAAAGCTTACAATGTCGATGATCTGCAAGCTGTAGTAGCTGGAAACCAAGAAAGTCGCCGTCAAATGGCGATGCAAGCCGAAGTTCTGCTTGAAGGTTGTGTGGCGGAGTTTGATAGCTGGTGGCGATCGCTGGAGACTGTCCCCACGATCAGCAAACTACGTCAAAAAATGGAAATCATCCGCGAACAGGAGATGGAGAAAGCGCTATCTCGCCTTGGCACTGACTTTGCCGACAAACATCAAGATGTGATCGAGAGCATGACTCGCGGCATCATCAATAAAATTTTGCACGATCCGATGGTGCAGTTACGCGCTCAGCAAGACATCGAGACGCGCCGCCGCGCTATGCACATGTTACAAGTTCTCTTCGATTTAGATTCACCGTCTAGCCAATTGAAAGAAGGTTAAACAAAAAAGCCGCCTATAGGCGGCTTTTTTTGTTTTTATGATCTCATTTACGCTTCTAAAGGCAGATTGTCTTTGCGCTCGCGCCTCAAGTAAACTTTTGATAATTATAAAATTCATCAGTTTTGACACAGTTAGAGTTCCTTGTAAACCTACGATTGGCGATCGCGTGAACTATGCTTTTACTAAGGCTAAAGAGTATTTTAATCATCTAACTAAGAAGCCCAAAGCTAAGTAGATAGAAGATATGGGTGCGTTGAATTTAAAGAGCGCACTCTAACCAATTAGATCTCGAAATTCAGAAGAAACTACACAACGGGCTGCCGATGCAAATTCAGCACTATCCAAGACATATTCTTTTAGGATATTTTTGATTTCTTCGGCTAGTTCTTGAATGGCTTGATTAGTCACATCGTCAATAGTTTCCAATAAAACTTTATTTAACTCCTTCAGAAGTCTTAATCTTTGTCTTCTAGCTTCAATTAAATCTGGGGAATTAAGATTCAGATAATCTATCGTAATTTGTCCCCTCGGATTTCCATCGATTGCGTAAGCAAATTCAGCGTTAAAGCCAATAAATTCTTCAGGATCTTCTTTCCCGCAATCGATAAACATGGGACGTTCCTTGGAAATGCGCTGTTGATGATCAGTGGCTCGTTTGTTCGGATCTTTGAGAGGAAATAGATTTTTTTTAAGTCTTTGGTTGCAGGATGAGCAGGAAAGATAAAGATTTTCCCATTTATAAGCTAACCAATAATAGCCAGAATATTGTGGTGGTGAGCCTTTTGCCTGTTGATACGCTCCTTTAGGACGAAAATGCTCAACATCCCCATTATTACCAATTATTCTCTCGCAAAAACAGCACTTCTGATGCTGTGCGTCAATTAATGCTTGTTTCACACTTTCATGGGCATAGATAGAACTAGCAAATTTAAATTTTTCTTCTTGAATTTTATAAGCAGATGGGTTACGGGAATAGTCATCGCAATGAGATTTACACTTTATCTTGCCTTCGATTGCTAATTTTGCTGGCGGGGTTTTAGGTTTACGAATCCGAATCACTCAACTGCTCCCGTTCCAGATTTGTCTAGCAATTTGGCAGCACGACGGAGAATATCCATAGCTCTGATGTCTTCTGAAGTTTCTGCGGTCGGTAAAGTACCAATTTTTGCTTCTAATTCTTTCAATTCTGCTCGTTCTGACTGAGTAATCTTAGCCTTAGTCAGGATTTCTTGTCTGCGCTTTAGCCAAGGCTCGATCTTAGCTGGGCGGGCTGATGGCATTTCAAAAACACTAGTCAGAACTTGATCAACTCGCCAATTTTCAATAATTTCTGGATCGTTATCGATCACAACATGATCGCCTTCTCTCCTGAGTACAACAATATTTGCATCCTGTGCGGCTTGCACAACTAATGGACTATGAGCAGTAACAATAAATTGTGTATTTGGAAATCTCTCAGTTAGAAATTTCATGATTGTCCTTTGCCATGTTGGATGCATATGTAAGTCAATCTCATCTACTAAAACAATTGCTGGCTCAGCGAGAGGATCTTCGCTTTCAGGATACCGCTCAAATAGCCTCACTGCCAAATCGACAATCCAAGCGATCGTTGTACGATACCCCAATCCTAAACTTGATAATTTTACCCATCCATAAGGAGTTAAAAATTCGGCTCTTGGTCTTGGATGCTCTTTATTTGCTGTAGATATCTGAATATCGTCTATGTC
>JAJAZG010000210.1 GCA_026785865.1 Pseudanabaena sp. CAN_BIN31 | reverse complement strand
TATATGATTGCTGTTCGTTTTTGGTTTCCACTTGGCTTAGACATCGCTTAATCCTCAGTTTCTTGCTTCTAAATTCTATGCTTTCCTGCTTGGCTTTTTCTCAAAGCACCAAATTTTAAACTATGTGCAGGGCGAAAGAGTTTTGGCGGAGCAACAGTGCGATTAGAACCTGATGTAGCCGCAGTATTTCCTAATGCAGATGCAGTCAATGAAGCCTTGAGATTCATGATTAGAGTCATGCAACAAAATCAGTCAACTAATCTTGCTGTATTAACTGAAGTACAGAAGCAATAAATTTTGTGGATTGTAAGTGCGATCGCTGTTTGATTTTGATGAGAGGTGATTATCGCATTCAGTACTTGTTATAATAGTTTCGTGAGATTTAGGCAGCAAAGTAACAAAGCCGAATTTGTTCCATACAAACCTTAGAAAAACGAAAAATGTTAACTACAGTTGAAGGAATCTATCGTAATGGTCGAGTAGAATTTGCGGAAAATCCTAACGGTGCAAAGGATGGAACGCGAGTTATAGTGACTTTTATCAGTGTTAATACAATTAACTTAGCCTCACAGGGAATTGACAAGACGCAAGCAGAAATCTTGAGAGCCAGTTTGTCCACCTTCTCAGAAGATTGGAATAGTCCCGAAATGAGTATTTACCATAACTATGACACAGCTAAAGCCAATCTTTAAACGAGGCGATATTGTCCTAGTATCCTTCCAAATTCTGACTTGATATCTGCCAAAACCCGCCCTGCCCTAATCGTACAAGCGGATAATTTACAGACAGGGCTACCCCAAATTATTATTGCAATGATTACCAGTCAGATGTTTCGAGCGGGACATCCTAGCCGCATTACCATTCTGCTAAGCTCGTCAGAAAGGCAGCAGTCAGGATTGCTCTCTGATTCTGTTGTCATGACTGACAACTTAGCCACGATAACAACATCCGCAATCTATCAAGCGATCGGATCGCTATCAACAGCAAATGTTGATGAGGCTCTAAAAAACACATTAGGTTTGTAATAATTCATTTTGATGAGGGGCGATCGCAAAACTATAGAGACAATCGAAAGCTTATAGCCCTAAAATAAAATTAACTTTTGTTAACTTTATTAAATACATCATGAATTTGACTATTCCTCCATCACAGATATTGCTATACGGGATTGCGATCGCGGCGGGGCTTGTATATTTGCCTTATCTAGTTGTGGCTTATGGGCGGGTGAGTATTGGCATTGACATGAATGCACCAAGGGCGATGTTTGATCGCTTGCCGGAGTATGCCAAACGCGCAACATGGGCGCATCAAAATTCTTTTGAGGCATTTGCACTATTCGCGGCGGCGGCGCTGACTGCCTATGTGAGCAATGCTGCATCTGACAAAACATCGCTTTATATACTTGCGTTTTTAGTCGCGAGATTTTTGTTTAGTTTGTTTTATGTTCTGGATTTACCATTTTTGCGATCGCTAATGTGGGCGGTCAGTATGGTCTGCATTGGCAGTCTATTTACAGCTAGTCTCGCTTAAAAGGAACTTTAAAACCCAAAAAGCTGCGCGTGCGCCACAGCTTTTTGGTATTACTTATAACCTGCTGCTTGCAGCGTGAAAAGATGGGCATAGCGTCCATCTGCTGCTAATAACTGCTCGTGACTACCTTGCTCGATGATTTTACCATCTGCCATTACGATGATTTTGTCCGCCATACGAACTGTAGAGAATCGATGGGAAATTAAAACTACCATTTGATCTTGAGTAAGAGAACGGAAATGGTTGAAAATGCTCATTTCCGCTTCTGCATCCATTGCGGCTGTTGGTTCATCGAGTACGAGGATGTCAGCTTGCGATCGCATAAATGCTCGTGACAGCGCAATCTTTTGCCATTGACCGCCCGAAAGTTCTTGACCGCCTTTAAACCATTTACCTAATTGCGTTCCAAATTTTAACGGCATATTGTTAATAAATGGCTTTGCCATGCCTTTTTCAGTCGCAACTTCCCACTTTTGATCATCATCAATTTGTTCCACATCACCGACACCAACATTCTCGCCCACGGTGAATTGATACTGCACAAAATTTTGAAAAATCACACCGATTCTTTTTCGCAATATATCAATATCCCAATCGTTTAAATCAATTCCATCTAATAAAATTCTGCCACTGCTAGGGATATATAAGCGAGTTAGTAGCTTAATTAAAGTAGTTTTACCAGAGCCATTTTCACCAACGATCGCTAGCTTCTCGCCATGTTTGAGATGCAGTGAGATATCTTTTAAAACTGGTTCTCGGCTTTCAGGATAGCAAAAAGAAACATTCTCAAATCTAATGCCATCATGCTCAATTCCTATGGTAATTCTGCCCTGAGATTGCGGAATCGGACGTTCCAAAAACTCGTAGAGATTTGCCAAATAAAGATTATCCTCATACATGCCGCCGATAGAAGTTAACACCGATGCGAAGGTTGATTGACCTTGGCGGAATACGACTAAGTACATTGTCATTTCGCCTAAACTGATTTTACCCGCGATCGCCTCCATCACAATCCAAGCATAGGCAGCATAAAACGCGCTCGTACTCAGCAATCCCAATAAATAGCCCCAAAACCCTTTTTTAATCGTGAGATTGCGATCTTCTTCATACAATCGATCAAAAACATCACGATAGCGCTGTAACAGCATTCCGCCTAATTGATAAAGCTGTACTTCCTTCGCATAGTCTTCTCGCGTTAGCAACATTTCTAAATAATTCTGCTGTCGAGTTTCAGGCGATCGCCATCGAAACAAACGGAAAGCATGTTCAGAAAATTTGGTTTCGGCAATGAAAGATGGAACTGCTGCTAACACTAAAACTATCACCGCCCAAACGGAAAAATTTAATAATAATCCACTAAAAGTTAATAGAGTCAGCGCTGATTGTCCTAAACCAAAGATGCGACTAATTAAAGATAGAGGACGACTGGAAGCTTGCGATCGCGCCTGAGACATCTTGTCATAAAATTCTGGATCTTCAAAATTTTCGAGATTGAGAGTGAGTGCTTTTTCTAAAATCAAGACATTCACTCGCTGCCCTAACAACACGCGCAGCAAAGATTGAGATACATTTAAGCCCTTTTGCGCCGCCGCCAAAATCACAATCAAAATCGCCTCAAATCCGACATAGCTCAAAGCTAAATTGCGATCGCCTAATAATCCACTCTGCGAAGCCAGTACCACAGCATCGACGATTAGCTTGCCCACATAGGCGATCGCCGCAGGTAATAGCCCACCCATGAGCGTAAATAAGGCGATCGCTAAGGTCAAAACCTTGCTAGTCGTCCAGACTAATTCTAGAGCCTTAATTCCATAGCGAAATATCGACAAAGATTCGCTTAGAGCCTTTTTGAACGATTTACTTTTCTTTAGTTCATTTTTTTTCTTTTTTGTCATACTGTCTATTTTATAGTCAAAAACTAAAAGAGATTTGCGCCGCTTTGCCGCGTAAATCTCTTTTAGTCTTTATTTCAGCACAAAGCGCTGTGAGAGCGATCGCGTAAATGATCGCCAATAAGAGACTACCAAGAAATAATAGATCCCATAGCTTAGGTTGATTTGCCGCAAATCTCAACAAACCATTTTTGAAGATCGGGTAGACGCTTAAGCTGTTTTTCAATTTCTGCCATGGCTGCAATAGTGAGCTTAACAC
>JAJAZG010000209.1 GCA_026785865.1 Pseudanabaena sp. CAN_BIN31 | reverse complement strand
GGCACATGCTCAGCATGTGCCACAGGTCTTTCGGGTTTGCTGCTTTATGATTTTTTTCATCAGTTTCAGCCGAAATATAGCTAAGCTAGTGATTGCGATCAATTAGTCATATTTTTTCATGTCATCCCGATCCATCAATCTTTCGCGTATGCATACTTACTGGCAAAGATTTCTGCCTTGGCTAGAGTCATGCGCGATCACCGCTTGGGGAATCGTACTTACAAAACTCTGGCTTTCTGGACAGCTATATCTCTTAATCCATCCCAACTACATTCCGCTAACAGTGATCGCTGGCTTAGTACTGCTCTTTGTCGGTGGGGCAGAGACTTGGCGCGTCGCGAAACGGGTTAGAGGCTACACCAATAATCAACAGCATGTCACCCTAATCAGGCCATCTTGGGGCAGCAGTTTGCTTTTGATTGTCGCGATCGTGGCTTTATGTATCAACCCGCGCCCCTTTACCAGTGAAAAAGCAATCCATCGCGGCGTAATTGAAAATATTGCTGACGCTCGCACTATTCCTAAATCTTTTCGCGCTAGCAACCGCCCCGAAGAGCGCAGTCTCGTCGAATGGGTACGCACGATCAGCGCCTATCCCGAACCTGATGCTTATAAGGGGCAGAAGGTAAAATTTAGTGGATTTGTTGTCCATGCCCCTGATCAGCCAGACAATATGTTTTTGATTACGCGCTTTGTGATTACCTGTTGCGCCGCCGATGTTTATCCTGTCAGTCTGCCTGTCAAAATTACGGGAAGTCGCGCCAATTATCCCCCCGACCGCTGGTTACAAATAGAAGGTCAAGCAGACGTAGAAACTACAGATGGAAATCGCCAAGTCGTGATCGTAGCCAATAATATTACAGCGATCGCTGAACCAAAAAATCCCTACGATTATTAGGCAGCTTTTACAAATAACTCAAACAGGCACTCGAACAGATAAGGGGCTTAAGCCCCTTGTTGAAGCTATTGAAAATTGCCGTTGTCACTAACTTATTTTTACAAGCTGCCTAAGCCAAATCAAAAACGAGAATTTCACTATTGCTTTGAGCAATTAATGGTAAATCGCCAACGCGATCGCTAGAAATAGCATCACCAGCTAGTAATAGGCGATCGCCTACCAATACACTACCGCTCGCGACTTGTATCCATACATAGCGATTCTGATTAACCGTATGCGTCACCTCTGCCCCATCTTCGAGAATTGAGGCATAGATATAAGCATCTTGATAAATCGTGACCGAGCGATCGCGTCCATCGGGAGAAGCAATCAATCGCAATTGGTTAAGCTTCTCTTCTCTTGAGAAAAAGATTTGTTCATAACTGGGCTTCATATTTTCTTGATTCGGCACAATCCATATTTGCAATAAATGAGCCGTTTCTGTTGGTGAAGGATTGAACTCACTATGGGTAATCCCTGTTCCTGCGCTCATCCGTTGCACATCGCCAACGCGAATAACTGAGCCATTGCCCATGCTATCTTTATGCTCTAAAGCACCATCAAGCATATAGGTAATGATCTCCATATCACGATGGGGATGAGTTCCAAATCCCTTACCACCAGCAACCTGATCTTGGTTAATTACGCGCAATGAACGAAAAGCCATATGCTGCGGATCGTAATAGCTAGCAAAAGAGAAGGTGTGATAACTATCGAGCCAGCCGTGATTTGCATGTCCTCTTTCTTCCGATTTACGAATAGTTAGCATAGCTTTATCTCAAATATGTTTAGAATATTCTATCTACAAACAAGGATCTTAAGATCCTTGTTTGTAGATAGAATTAAAGTGTTGTGTTGCCGACACGCTTGATATAGACTTCATCGCCGACTAGTTGAAATCTATCTGGTAATATGGCTAGTTGTTCGTTGCCTTGCATTCTGAATTTGGCTGTGTTTATGGTGATTATGCTCCTAAATTAATTCTAAGCTACGCTATAAGTTGATAAATCGCGGGGCGATCGCGTGGTTGAGGAATTGTTCTGTTTTCTGCTTTTGCGGCTTCTAGCCATGCAGTTTTCGCAAGGATGACTTCATGAAGTGCTTGTTCTGGACTTTCGCCGATCGCTGAGCAATATTTGAGGTCGGGAATATCGGCAATGTAAGCTTCGTCTTCTTCGCTATAAAAAATATTGATGTGATAATCCTTCATGGTTAAGTTTCGTCTAAAAGTTTTGCGATCGCTGATTTTAGTGGCTCTAAATGTTGCTGTGTGACATCCCAAACTGTCTCTAGGTCTGCATCCCAATGAGGTTTTTTATGTCAGCCATAAATCCTTCTATCCTTTCAATTTCTTGGAGAATATCTTGCAAAAAATCATCAAGGGGGCGATAGCCATAGATAAATGACCTCTACTAAGATTTTTTCTTTGATTTGTGGTTTTAGTCCGTCTTTTGTGACTAGATCGACTTTCATTCGGAGGCGATCGCTTAGCTCGTTTTGCAGTTCAATTAAGCCAAACAAGCTTGGTTTCTGAGAATATTCCACTAGGATATCTATATCACTAGCTGAGTTGTAATCACCTCTAGCATAGGAGCCAAAGATTCCTAGTTGGCGAACATGATACTTTTCCGTTAGTTCGGATTTTATCTCAGTGAGTATATTTTGGATTTCTATTAGAGTTTTGAGTGGTGTGCCTATAGTATGGTTGGAGACTTCAATAGCACGATCTAGAACTCCGATAATGTAGCTCTCAACGGTGACGTTGCTTTGATTGGCGACTTCAATCAGCTTTTGTTGTAATAATTCGGGGATTTCTATAGTTAATGGTTTCATTTTTACTCGTAATGCGATCGCATTCTCAAAATTTCAACAGTGTTGTTTTTCTTGATCACTCGATAGACTAAGCGATGCTTGATATTGACACGACGGGAATACAAACCTTGCAGATTGCCAACCAGCTTTTCGTATGGTGGAGGATTTAAAAATGGATTTTCCCTAAGAATTGTAACAAGCTCTTTGGCTTTATCAAAAAGACCGATACTTTTTAAATTTTGCAAGTCTTCTTGAGCTTTTTTACTGAGGATAACTTCCCACATAAATTTTATAGTCCTAGTTCTTGAGCATTTACCCATTCGCTTCTGGGGCTAGACATGACTTCTTTGAGTGAGTCGATATATCCTTGGATGGAGTTGAGATAAATTGTCTCTTCGATCGCTGCCCAGTCTTCTTTAGAAATGATAACTACGTCATTGTCTGTGCCTTTGACGATGACTGGTTTATGATTTTGGGTGACTTGGTTAATTATTGTATTAAAGTTGGCTGTTACTTCTTGAAGTAGTAGGGAATCCATTTTAGTCTATCCTTCTAGTTACTTATTTTGATTATACGTTAAGAGACTTTTCGTTTACTGATTTTACAAATCTTGCCATGCTTCGTCATTTTCTTCGCTAAGCCAGTCTTTTGCTAGGGATGATTCGCTCATCATGGTGATTTCTAGTTTTTCTTGGATGAAGTTATTGCGAATCATGCGATTAACGAAGCTGAGGTAGTCATCGATCGCTTCATAATCATCTAGTTCTTGTTCTTCGGTGGTGGTGAGTGGAGTTTCTTGGCGTTTGTCGAGTAGGTTTTCGATGCGTTGTTGGATGTTGGTGGATGCGCGAAAGATCATTACGTTGTCTTGAAGGGCGATCGCGATCGCGCCTTCAAGGGGGAGATTTTGAGGTAATGCGGTAATTGGTGTGATCGTTGATGTTGTCATGATTTTATCTTCCTATAGCAATCCGAAATCATTTGTAATTGGATAAGGATTGTTTTGGGCGTTTTTAGATAAATGGTTAAAGCTATGACTCACTTCGGATTGCTATATGATGTGACCCAGTTTTCTAGGGCTAGACCTTGAACGCGATTAAATTCTTTGGTGTTGTTGGTGACTAGGGTTAGATTTAAGCTCAGGGCATGGGCAGCAATTAATAAATCCATTGCGCCGATTATTTTTCCCGATCGCTCTAGGGTTGCGCGTATGGTTCCATAAATGATTGCGGCTTGTTCGTCAAAATGGACAATTTCTAGGGGCATTAAGAATTGGGCGAGGGCGGCGCGATTGCGATCGGGATATTGGCTTTTGGCGGCTCCGTATTCTAGTTCGGCTACGGTGATGGATGAGATTCCGATATCATAGGGCGCGATGGTTTGAAATTTCGCCAATACGTCTTGGGGTTTACGTTTGATGATGTAAATACAGGTGTTGGTATCGAGCAGGTACTTCATTAAAACAATTCCTCTCTTTGTTGTAATGGAGGTTGTTCTCTTGTTTCCATGAAGTCATCAGAGAAGAGATCGAGGCTATTCCAGAGGGTTTGCCAAGGGTCTTTTTTGGGGATGAGGACGATCGCATTGCCGACGCGCTTGATATAGACTTCATCGCCGACTAGTTGAAATCCGTCTGGCAATATGGCTAGTTGTTCGCTGCCTTGCATTCTGAGTTTGGCTGTATTCATGGTGGTTATCTCCTAGATGTATTCTAATTTAATTCTTGAGAGCCAAGTTTGAATCTTGTCTGTGAGTTGTTCGGTGGTTTGTTCTCCTGTGAATAGAACGATGTGGATTGGGTCTAGGTCGTGGCAGAGTTTCCCAATTATTGGATTTTCTTCGCGACAATAAAGGGCGATCGCTATATCACTGAAGAATAAACTGCTAGTTGCATGGTACATTCCTGAAAATCCCCTTTGTTTGATTACATAAGGGACGTGCAGCTTAATAAAGTACCAATTAGATAAGGCTAAACGACTGCGCTACCGTCAAGTAATTGGTACTTTATTTTCACGCTCGTCCCTAACTATAAGGTTTATTACCTTCAATGCCTTTTTCCAGTAATTCTACGATACAATCCTTTTATCAATTTCTGAAGTTATCACATAAATCTGAGAGTGCAAATACTGCCATGTCCACTGCGCGGCACATCATAGCTCTTCTAAAGAGTCATATAGAAGGCGAAGAGCAACAGTTTTATTCTGCTGCTCTACAGATGGCTGCACATGAAGCACGGGCTGGACATGGAAAACTAGCTCAAGACATTCGAGAGTTAATCGATCAATCTAAAGTCAATAATTCTAGTGTCGAGCGCAAGCAGGGACCTGTACCACTAGTTCAGCCTAAAGGAGAGCTTGCAAATTTATTGTCTGCAAGATATCCAGACACAAGATTGTCTGACATGGTTCTTCTTCCTGATCTAAGCTCTCGATTAAAGCGAATTTTGACAGAACAAAGGCAACAAAAACATCTTCAGGCACATAACTTAACCCCGCGCAAAAAAATCTTACTTGTAGGACCGCCAGGATCTGGTAAAACAATGACCGCAGCAGCTTTAGCTGGAGAGCTCCAACTACCTCTATTTACAGCTTTATATGACACTCTCATTGGTAAATTCATGGGAGAAACTGCGATACGGCTCAAATTAATTTTTGACTCAATGGTAACGACTCGTGGAGTTTACTTCTTTGATGAGTTTGATGCGATTGGGGCGCAACGCAATAGTTCTAACGATGTGGGAGAAATTAGGCGTGTATTAAATTCCTTTTTACTATTTTTAGAAAATGACGAAAGTGAAAGTCTCATCATTGCCTCGACAAATCATCCAGATCTATTAGATAAAGCTCTTTTCCGTCGTTTTGATGATGTCCTTGAGTACAAATTGCCAGACCCAGAGATGATTCCGCAACTTATTAAATGTCAATTGTTAACTTTTGATATTGAAGTAAAAGATTGGTCAAAAGTCATTAGTACAGCGAAAGGGCTTAGTCAAGCCGAAATTGTTAGGGCTTCAGGTGAGTCGGCAAAGTTATCTGTGTTGTCTAATTCTAAAAAATCTCTGAGAAAGACTTACTCTCTTCTCTCTTAGAGCGTAAAGATACAAATTTTTGGTTACCAAAAGGAGCATAGTTTAGAATGTCGGATCAGCCTCGTAACCTTCCCCATTTATATTTGTCTGGCAATGGAAAAAGTGAAGATTATACATCACCAAGTCGGGGTGGAGGAGATGCCCCAACACCACCTGCTCGTAATAGAGAAAACCATGCAAACTCTCTCTTGCAAGCACTTGATCAAGCAATTGATGGAGCTAGGCAAAAATTAGAATCCCGAAATACTGAGATTGCTGTTGGTACTCGTGGATTTTATTTAGAGTTCCAAATTCATTCTGATGATATAAACGCTTTTGAAAGCTTAGAGAATAAAACAAAAAAGATCGAACTTGTTGCAGTACGGAAATCCTCTACTCAAGAAGATATAGTTGAAGCAACCGTATTTGTACCAGAAAAAGCTAGCGATCACTTTCTTTCAAAGGTTGAGCAATACCGCACTGAAGACACCAAGTTTGAAAAGCCTAAGAATGAAAAACTTGTATCTCGTATTGAGTCTGTTCAGCTTGGAACAGTTCGCTCTTTGTTTACAGACAAAGATGATCTATTTCCACAAAGCACACAAAATATTTGGTGGGAAGTGTGGCTACGGAAAGGACAAAATGAAGCTTTTAAGATGATCACAGAAAAACTTCATGTCGAGACAAAGCAATATAGAATATCTTTCCCTGAGAGAGAAGTTATGCTGGCATTAGCTAACCTAGAATCTATGTCAATCATAGTTGATAATTCTGATGTGATTGCAGAACTCCGTATAGCGAAAGATTCTCCATCATTTTTCCTTGATGATATGCTTTCCATAGAACAAGAAGAATGGAGTAGAGATTTAGAAAAATATTTGTCTCCGCCTCAAGATGATTCAGTAGCTGTATGCCTTCTCGATAGAGGTGTTACACAAATTCATCCTCTTATACAGTTGGCGCTAGATACTGCTGATATGCATACCTGTAATCCTATCTGGGGAATCAATGACAATGGTGGTCATGGGACTAAAATGGCTGGAATAGCATTATATGAAGACTTGTTTAAGTCTCTACAAACTTCATATCCTGTTCAACTTAGTCATCGACTAGAATCGGTCAAAATACTTCCTCCTAACGGACAGAATGCTCCTGAACTTTATGGTGCAATTACGGAACAAGCTATTTCTTTACCTGAAATTCAATCTCCAAATCGACTTAGAGTTTTTTGTATGGCTGTAACTAGTGAGGAAGATTTCCCGAACTTAGGTTCTCCATCATCATGGTCTGCGTCCATTGACAAATTGTGCTTTGGCGACGATGAGTTTCGACGGCTAATAATCATATCAGGTGGGAATATTAGACAAGACATTCTTCCTAATGATTATCCTGACATCAATGATATAACCGCTATTGAAAATCCTTGTCAAGCTTGGAATGCACTTGTTGTGGGGGCTTACACTCAAAAAGTTAATATTACACATCCTAGTTATGTAGGTTGGAAACCAGTAGCTCCAGCAGGAGATCTTTCTCCTAGAAGCCGTACTTCAGTGTCTTGGTCTGATCGGTGGCCAATTCGTCCAGATGTTGTATTCGAGGGTGGAAATCTGGCATCTGATGGAATAAATCCAGCTATTTATATGGATGATTTATGTGTGCTTACCACAGATCATCGACCAAATTTTCGATTGTTTGGGCGTATGGGAGATACAAGTTCGGCGACTGCCATCGCTAGCTATATGGCAGCACGGATTATGTCTCAATATCCTAACTTTCACCCAGAGACAGTACGCGCCTTGATTGTTCATTCTGCTGAATGGACACCAGCAATGCAGACGCTTTTCAAAAGTGTAGATTATAGAAAAACTAAGATACGTCCTTTTCTGAGACGCTATGGCTATGGAGTTCCTGATTTAAATCGTGCTTTAAAAAGTGCCAATAATGATTTAACGTTGATCGTTGAAGATAATCTGAAACCTTTCCATTTAGATAATGGCAATATCAAAACTCGATATATGAATTTTCATAAGCTACCTTGGCCAATCGAAAAATTAGAAGAGTTTGGCGAAGTAGATGTAGAGCTAAAGATTACTCTGTCCTATTTTATTGAACCTAACCCTGGAGAACGCGGATGGGGGAGTTGTCATCGATATGCTTCTCATGGATTACGCTTTGAAGTGAAGAGACAGCTAGAAAATGATAATGATTTCAAGAGGCGTATAAATAGCGCAGCTAGAGATGAGGAAGAAAATAGTACTGCTCCAGCCTCGACTAGAAGGGACAGTGATAATAATTGGTTTCTTGGACAAAAGAATAGAAATCACGGTTCTATTCATTCTGATATTTGGCATGGATCTGCTGCTGATTTAGCTCAAAGAGGAGCGATCGCAATTTACCCTGTTGGCGGTTGGTGGAAAGAGAACAAAACTTTAGAACGATGGGATAAAACTGTTCGCTATTCACTGATTGTTTCAATTAGAGTTCCATCAGTTGAAGTTGATATTTATACTCCAGTAGAGAATTTAATTAGAGTTCCTATTTCAATACTTGTAAGCTAAATCTGAAACACCATTCAGTTTATTTAACCGTCACCGTCAGCTTTAACCCCAAACTATCCAACCACTCAGCCAACTCATAAACCGATTGACCCTTATCCTTCGCGCCAAAACTTTTCACCCATTGGCGATCGCTTGCAGACCCCAACGCCGCCGCCACATGACCTAAACATAAAGGCAACAACTCAGGCTCAGGATCGACCTCTTCCAAAACCGCCGCAAGATAAACCGCCGCCTCTTCAGGATCTTTTAGAGAATCAATCAAAAAATCTTCATGACTTTTAGTAACCTGTACGCTTTGCATAGTCCCTCCAATAAGACTTAGCCGTTTGAATATCTCGATTTTGAGAGCTTTTATCGCCACCGCACAACAACAGTATAACGCTTGTTCCCACCTGCCCAAAATAGATGCGATAGCCGCCGCCATAATCGATTCTGAGTTCATATACCCCATCCCCCACAAACTTAGAATCGCCAAAAGTACCCAACGACAAGCGAGCTAATCTAGTTTGGATTTTACCTCTAGCACTGCGATCGCGCAGTTTCACCAACCAATCTTCAAAAGGGTAACTGCCCTTTGCATCTTGATAGGGTTGAACATCTCTAGGCAGTGGCTCCATATAACAGGACAGTTAACGACATTTAAAGACAGTTATTATCTTCCCTCAAATGTCCTTCACTTTCACAGGTTAAGCCGATAAGTTGAAGACATCAAATTTTTGCAGACCATGAATACACACAAACAGATACAACAAATCGCCGCCACCGACGATCGCCTAGATCCCGAAAGCAACCTCACACCCATCCGCAAAACCAAAGACCTCAACCATCTCCAACGCCGCCAACAACAACGCGCCATCAGCAACGACATGATCCGCGTCGCGATCGCCTACGGACAACAACGCTTTGATCGTCACGGCGCGATCGTTTATACCCTTAGCGATCGCAACCTCAAACGCAGCCCCTACGCCAAATTTACCGACACACTCAGAGGCTTACAAGTCATCTGTTCGCAGGACTTAACCACCCTGCAAATCCTCACAACCTACTGGAATTTTGACAGCAAACGCAGTGTGAGAAATTAAAACTATGCAAAATTCTCTCTACAATGCCAAGGACATCAGAGCCGTCTCCCAACTCCTCAAACAAGCCCAAACCATGATCGACAAATACGATCTACCAGCCCAGCCATTCCTTGAAAACCTAGGCTTTCTCGAAACCCAACCCGAAACCGAAATCACCTTTGGCAGATCGGGCGGACGCTTGCACCTCTTCAAAGCTCTCGAAGAAGCCAAAGAACGCATCGTCATCAAATGCCCTTGGGCAAGCAATCACAGCATCGACAACGACCTCATGCTATGGCTAAACTATGCCCTCGACCAAGGCGTACAAATCGATCTCGGTTGGGGCTATCAATACGACATCGGAACCGTCATCAAACAGGATCATCACGGCAACTTCACCTTCTCCCCCGAAGGACAATCTCGCTATAGCGCCATGCCCAAACTCTTCCAACTCCAAAAATGCTACAGCGATCGCCTCCATCTCAAACTCACAGGCGGACATAGCAAATTCTTTGTATGCGATCGCAAATTCGCCTATGTCGGCAGTCACAACGTTCTCAGTTCCACCATCCCCAACCTCAAAATCGCCTATCCCGACCTCCAAGGCGACGAAACAGGCACAATTCACCGAGGTATAGAAGCCATTCAAAAATTGATTGCGCGATACGACCAAGCCGCCGACCTAACAAGTTCAATGAGATTGTCCGCATGAACATCTCAACTCGTCTTCACAGATTAAGATCCCCGACTTTTTGTGTGATTGCATAGGGAATCTGTGACAGAAGAGAAAAAGTCGGGGATCTGAGCCTTGGAGATCTTTTTTTGTAACTTAATCATGATTTACGATCGCCTAAACCACCAAACTAGCGATCGCCTTTAAAATTTGCAACACATCATAGAGACGATTAGAACGCGACAACATCTACATGATATGAAGGATAATTAGATTTTATACTGTCTACAAATTTATGTCTATTCGAGTTCGCATTGCACCCAGCCCAACGGGTAACTTACACATAGGCACAGCTCGCACTGCTGTATTTAATTGGCTGTATGCCCGTCACCACAAGGGGACATTTATCCTTAGAGTCGAAGATACCGATCGCGAAAGATCTAAGGACGAGTATACCCAAAATATTTTGGAAGGCTTGGCTTGGTTAGGGATCAATTTTGATGAGGGACCATTTTTTCAAACCCAACGTAGCGATCGCTATATTGCCACAGTCCAAAAACTACTAGCCGAAGAGAAAGCTTACTTTTGCTACTGCACTGAAGCTGAGCTAGACGCGATGCGAGAGACCCAAAAAGCCAACAAACAAGCGCCACGCTACGACAATCGCCATCGCCAACTCACCGATGAACAACGTCAAGCCTTTGCTGCCGAAGGTCGCCGCCCCGTGATCCGCTTCATCATCGAGGAGCCACGCACGATCGCATGGAATGATCTCGTACGCGGCACAGTATCTTGGAGTAGCAGCGATCTTGGTGGTGACATGGTAATTGCCCGTGTCGATGACCAAGGCAATAT